>JALSJH010000022.1 GCA_026989455.1 Chromatiales bacterium
GAGTTTGTAGGGTCGAATAGTCATAAGCCTTGAGCTGTGCACCCATTGGGTGATGGTCTGTTTTGTCGCTAACCATTATACAGCCAAGGCTTTCTTTGTTTTAGGGGTTTCTAACTGCGGATCGGGGATGAATAAGGCGATATCGCGAGGCCGCGATATAAATCGGTTTTCTGGCAAACTCCGAAATAATTGTGGAATCAATGGAGCCAGAATCATTGATTTCAGATCGCGTATTGCTTCGTTAACCCGGATACTTCCCTGTGAAACCAATATCCTACGCGATTTTTGCGTAACCTTATGAAATATCCGGGCTAATTACTGACGCGGTTCTTTTTCAGGAACCCGCTGAAAAACCAAACGCTTGCAGATCATTTGTCATTTCTATCCGAGGGTAGGGGTGTCTTGATGCTACAAATTGACGGGTATTTTTGTTAGAATCCGCGCTCGCTCAACCAGCATCCATACTACCCTGAGGTTTTCACATGTTCGAATTGAGTCATGCGCGCTATGCGAGTGTGAAGAATGACATTTTGTCGGGTCTGACGGTGGCGCTGGCGCTGGTTCCGGAGGCGGTCGCTTTCGCTTTTGTGGCGGGTGTCAACCCTTTGGTTGGTCTCTATGCAGCTTTTATGGTGGGTTTGATTACGGCGACTTTTGGGGGTCGTCCGGGGATGATTTCAGGTGCTACCGGCGCGTTGGCGGTGGTGATGGTCTACTTGGTTGCCGAGCATGGAGCGGAGTATCTTTTTGCGGCGGTGGTGCTGATGGGTATTATCCAGGTGTTGGCGGGTGTGCTGAAGATGGGTGTCTTCATTCGCATGGTGCCTTATCCGGTGATGCTCGGTTTTGTGAATGGTTTGGCGATTGTTATTTTCCTTGCTCAGCTGGAGCAGTTTAAAGTGACTGATGCTCTGGGGGTTAGCAGTTGGTTGCCCGGTAATGAGTTGATGTTGATGCTGGGGTTGATTGCTTTGACCATGGCGATTATTTACCTATTGCCTAAATTGACCAAGGCGATTCCCTCTTCATTGGCGGCGATTATTGTGGTGACGGCGCTGGTGATCTTCTTTGGCTTGGATACCAAAAGCGTGGGTGATGTGGCCTCTATTGCCGGTGGTCTCCCTGAGTTTCATATCCCCATGGTGCCGTTTACCTTTGAAACGCTCATGATTATTTTGCCCTATTCTTTGATTTTTGCCGCCATTGGTTTGATTGAGTCGCTGCTGACTATGAACCTGATCGACGAAATTACCGAAACACGGGGCCAGGGGAATCGTGAGTGTATGGGCCAGGGCGCTGCCAATATTGCAACCGGCTTTTTTGGTGGTATGGGGGGGTGTGCGATGATTGGTCAGTCGATGATCAATATCAACTCCGGCGGTTTGGGTCGTTTGTCGGGTATCTCCGCAGCACTCTTTTTGTTGGCTTTTATCCTGTTTGCATCGGATCTGATCGAGATGATTCCATTGGCTGCGCTGGTGGGGGTGATGTTTATCGTGGTGGTGGCTACTTTTGAGTGGTCGAGCGTGCGGATTTTGAAGAAGATCCCCCCGGCGGATGCGTTTGTTTTAATTTTGGTTTCAGGGGTTACCGTATTCACTGATCTGGCCACGGCGGTGATTATTGGGGTGATTATCTCTGCCTTGGTGTTTGCATGGCAGACCGCCAAACATATGTGGGCTGAGCAGAGTGTTGATGAGAATGGTGTTAAGGTTTATGTGATGCATGGGCCGCTGTTTTTTGGCTCTATTCGCAGCTTTACCGACCTGTTTGACCCCAAAAACGACCCGGATGAAGTGGTGATCGACTTTAAATATACCCGGGTTTATGACCACTCGGGGATGGAGGCGATTGACAGTTTGACCGAGCGTTATACCAAGCTGGGTAAAAAGGTGCACTTGCGCCATTTGAGCCATGAGTGTCAGGCGTTATTTGAAAAGTCGGGTGATTTGGTTGAAGTTAATGTCACGGAAGATATTCATTACCATGTAGAGACTGAGGCGAAGCGTAAGTAACGACTTACAAACGTAATCGCAATATCTTATCGCAAGCTGAAGCTTGCTCCTACGTTTGGGATTAGGGCTTAGGTTCGGGTTTGGTTTTTTGTTATGACGGATAAAGAGTCAATTCAGCAGCTACTCTCGCGGCTTGATCAATCTATGTTGGCTGAGCGGTTTGTATTGCGCCGACGGCTGAATAGTCTGAAGCGCCGTGCTAAAGAGGGGCTGCCTATTGAGCAGGCGCTCGATAAAATAACCCAGGCGGTTGAGCGCTCTGTTGCGCTAAAAGCGCGTCGTCTACAGCAACTACCCCAACCTGAATACCCTGAAGCGCTGCCGGTGAGTGAGCGGCGTGAGGATATTAAGCAGGCGATCTCCGCTCACCAGGTGGTGATTGTGGCGGGTGAGACCGGTTCGGGAAAAACCACTCAGCTGCCTAAAATATGTCTGGAGCTGGGGCGCGGTGTTGACGGTTATATCGGCCATACCCAGCCGCGCCGCTTGGCCGCCCGTAGCTTGGCTACCCGCATTGCCGAGGAGCTTAAGAGTGAGGTGGGCGGTGCGGTAGGCTTTAAAGTACGTTTTAGTGATCAGACTCGGCCCGAGAGTTACATCAAGATCATGACCGATGGCATTCTGCTGGCAGAGATGCAGCAGGATCGTTATCTGAATCAATACGATACCATTATTATTGATGAAGCCCATGAGCGCAGCCTCAATATCGATTTTCTGCTGGGCTATCTAAAGCAGCTACTACCAAAGCGCCCCGACCTCAAGCTGATCATCACCTCGGCGACCATCGATACCCAACGTTTTTCACAACACTTTGATGATGCCCCAGTGATTGAGGTGACGGGGCGAACTTTTCCGGTTGAGCTGCGTTATCGCCCACTTTATGAGAGTGAAGAGCAGGGTGTGGATCGAGTGCAGGGGATTTTGGATGCGGTGGATGAAATATCTCGCCTGGATCGTCGGGGCGATATGTTGGTCTTTCTGCCGGGTGAGCGGGAGATTCGTGAAACAGCGGAGGCACTGCGCAAACACCACCCTTATGAGAGTGAAATTGTGCCGCTTTTTGCTCGTTTGAGTGCGGTCGAGCAGGGGCGTATTTTTCAGCCGAGTCGCAAACAGCGGATTGTGCTCGCCACTAATGTTGCTGAAACATCACTGACGGTGCCGGGTATTCGCTATGTGATTGATCCAGGGGTGGTGCGTATTAGTCGCTACAGCTATCGAAGCAAAGTGCAGCGGTTGCCGATTGAGCCGGTTTCACAAGCGAGTGCCAATCAGCGTGCCGGGCGCTGTGGCCGTGTTGCGCCGGGTGTCTGTATTCGACTCTACTCAGAAGATGATTTTAATGGCCGGGCTGAATTCACCGCGCCGGAGATACACCGCACCAATCTCGCCGCCGTTATCTTGCAAATGAAGAGCCTCGGCCTGGGTGATATTGAGGCGTTTCCGTTTGTCGATGTGCCGGATAGCCGTATGGTCAACGATGGCTATAAGCTACTGCAAGCGCTGGGTGCCATTGATCGACAGCAAAAACTACTCGATATTGGGCGCAAGCTGGCACGCTTGCCGATCGATCCGCGAATTGGGCGCATGGTGCTCGCCGCAATCGAGGAGGGGGCGTTAACAGAGGTGCTGGTGATCGCTTCAGCGTTGAGTATTCAAGATGCCCGCGAGCGTCCCGCCGATAAACAGCAGGCGGCAGATGAGAAGCACCGCGAGTTTAAAGACGAAGCCTCCGATTTTATCTTCTACCTCAATCTTTGGCGCTGGTTTCAACAGCAAAAATCGCACCTGAGTCGCAATCAGCTACGCAAATTGTGTAAAAAACAGTTTATCTCCTATCTGCGTATGCTGGAGTGGGAGGATATTCATAAGCAGCTGGCCGGTCAGCTAAAAGAGATGGGGCAGCGAAGTGGCTCGCAGGCCGCTGATTATGCGCAAATACATCGCTCACTCATGAGTGGTCTGCTGGGTAACCTCGCGCTTAAGCAGGATGATAAAACTTATCTGGGTACCCGCAGTAAAAAGTTAATGATATTTCCTGGCTCTGCACTGCGTAAAAAACAGCCAAAATGGATCATGGCCGCTGAGCTGGTTGAAACCTCTCAACTCTTTGCCCGCAATGTTGCCAAGATAGAGCCGGAGTGGATTGAAGCCATCGCGCAAGGGTTATGCAAAAAGAGTTACAGCGATGCGCATTGGGAAAAGCGGCGCGCGCAGGTGGTCGCCTTCGAAAAAGTGACCCTCTATGGTTTGCCCATTGTGGCGCGGCGTAAGATTCACTACGGCCCGCTGGAGCCTGAACTGAGCCGGGAGGTCTTTATTCGTGCCGCGCTGATCCATGGTGAATACCGCAGTCAGGCGGCTTGCTTGAAGCACAATCGCCATTTAATCGATGAGATTGAGCAGTTGGAGAGTAAATCCCGTCGTCGGGATCTGTTGGTCGATGAAGAGCTGATTTTTGCCTTTTATGATGCTCAACTGCCAGCAGATGTTTTCAACGGTATCCGCTTCGAGCGCTGGTACAAAAAGGCACAGGCAGAGCAGCCCCAGCGACTCTTTTTATCCAAAGAGGATCTATTGCAGCGCGAGAGTACAATCTCGCAACAGGCCTTTCCTGATCAGCTGAACTACCAAGGTGTTCAGCTTGATCTGGAGTACCATTTTGATCCTAACCATCAGGCCGATGGCATTAACCTAAAAGTACCGTTGGCGCTGTTAAACCAACTGGAGGCTACGCCATTTGAATGGTTGGTGCCCGGCATGTTGCTTGAGAAAGTGATTCGCTTGATCAAGGCGCTACCTAAGCCGATACGGCGTAACTTTGTACCAGCACCTGATTACGCCCAAGCGTGTGTCGATGCGCTGCCGGCTTCACCAGAAGGCCCGCTGTTGGAGGCGGTCTCTTATCAACTGAACCGTATTGCCGGTGAGCCGCTGCCACTTGATGTGTGGGATAGTTTGCAGCTGCCCGACCACCTTCTTATGAACTATAAGGTGATCAGTGAGCAGGGGAAGTTATTGGCACAAGGGCGTGATCTTAACCACTTGAAGGCTGAGTTTGGCACAATGGCCAGTGAGCACCTCGCCACCCCTGAGCTGAATGCGCAGAGACGATGCAACATCACCGAATGGGATTTTGAAGCCCTGCCAGAGGTGATCGAAAGCAGACGGCAAGGGGTGCTGTTGCGAAGCTATCCTGGGCTGGTTGATGAGGGTGGCGAGGTGGCGCTGCAACTGTTTGATAGCGCCGCTAAAGCGCAGCAGAGTCACCGTGCAGGTTTGCGTCGACTGTTTGCGTTGCAACTGGCGGATAAGATTAAATACCTACATAAAAATATTCCACAGTTACAGCAGATGGCGCTCTGTTACAGCAGCCTGGGCAATGGTGAGCAGTTGAAACAGCAGATTATCCTGCTGGCGATTGAGAGGAGTTTTATGGTTGATTACGAGCTGATTCGTAGTCGAGAGGGGTTTGAGCAGCGCTTGCAACAGGGAAGAGCCTCTTTTATTGGCCATGTGAATGAGGTGGCCGCTTTGTTGAACACTCTTTTGCCGCAATATCATCAGCTGCGGATGGCGATTAAAGGCAATATCCCCCCTTTTTGGCTGCAGGCAATGGCCGATATTCAGCAGCAGCTGGATGGGCTGGTGTATAAAGGCTTTATTGTCGAAACCCCTTATCACTACTTGGAAAACTATCCGCGCTACCTCAAGGGTATGCTGCTTAGAGTGGAGAAGCTAAAGCATAATCTGGGCAGAGATAAAGCCGCGATGCAGAGTGTGGCGCGGGTGACAAAGCAGTATCAGCAGCAGGTTGAACGCGCCCGCAAGAGAGGGCAGAGCGATCAAATGCAAGCGTGGATAAAAATAAAATGGTTGATTGAAGAGTTGAGAATCTCTCTCTTTTCGCAGGAGATTAAAACCCTTCAGCCGGTTTCAGAGCGCAGGCTGGAGAAGATGATGGAGGGGTTGAGCCGTTAAGCCCGATCTTGCCCGAGTGCATCTGCAGATTGCAGTGTGTTTTCCAGTAAGGTGCAGATGGTCATCGGCCCAACACCACCCGGTACCGGGGTGATCCAGCTGGCGCGAGGTTGCGCACCTGCAAAGTCCACATCACCACAAAGTTGGCCATTTTCCATGCGGTTAATGCCCACATCAATCACAATTGCCCCTTTTTTTATCCACTCACCGGGAATAAAATTGGCCTTGCCCACCGCAACAATCAAAATATCCCCCTGGCTGACAAAGCTCTCTAGGTTTTTCGTGAAGCGGTGGGTGGTGGTGACTGTGACACCCTCCAGCAGCAGTTCGAGCCCCATTGGGCGGCCAACAATATTTGAGGCACCGACAATAACCGCATGCATCCCTTTGATGTTTTCCCCGGTTCTTTTCAGTAGGGTGATAATGCCTTTGGGGGTGCAGGGCTGCAAAAGTGGCTGCCGCAGTGCAAGGCGGCCAATGTTATAAGGGTGGAAACCATCCACATCCTTGGCGGGGTGAATCGCTTCGACAACCTCATTGGTTGAAAGCCCTTCAGGCAGTGGAAGTTGCACCAGAATGCCGTCAATTGTTTCATCTTTATTGAGTGTTTCGATGAGCTTTAGAAGTGCTTGTTGAGGGGTGTCGGCTGGCAGGTTGTGGGAGATGGATTTAAAACCAGCCTCTTCACAGGCTTTGCGCTTGGCTCCCACGTAAACTTCGGAAGCGGGGTTGTTACCCAGCAAAATGACGGCTAAACCGGGTGCTCGCTTACCCTCAGCGATGCGCTGTTCTACACGGGCTTTGATATTTTTGCGAATCTCCGCAGAGATCGCTTTACCGTCAATGATCTGTCCCATAAGCCCTGTGTCGTTTGTTGGTGTTGAGTGATATTTTCTCACGAAGCGCGGGATATTCCAAATTGTCACACACTTTGCTGGTGTATGGGTCTGGCCCTCTACACCCAGTAAGCTGTTTTTGTCATAATCTTTGAGGTGAGCTGCATCATACTCTTGATGGGTGGGGGGAGCTCAGCGCCACCCGCATGCAGTGCAACTGTGGCGTGGCGGGCTTCATCCTCTTTCATCTGTTGCAAAATAGCTTGGCTTTTTTTATCTTCTATTGTGATTTCATTCATATGCTCATCTAGGTGCTTTACCACTTGGCGCTCTGTCTCTACCACAAAGCCAAGGCTCCACTTATCGCCCGCCAAGCCCGCAATCGCGCCAATGGTTAGTGACCCCATATACCAGAGTGGGTTAAACAGGCTGACAGGGGTGTCAAGCTCCTTGGCGCGGGTTTCACACCATGCCAGGTGGTCATTCTCCTCCTGTGCGGCGCGCTCCATTTTTTTACGGATTCCGGGTAGACGTGCGGTGATCGCCTGGCCTTGATAGAGCCCTTGGGCGGAGACTTCGCCCGCATGGTTGATGCGCATCAGCCGACCTGCTCGTTCACGTTGTTCGGTGCTGAGGTCGCTCTCTTCAATGTTGGCCGCAGGGTTCGGGCGCTCAGTGACAATCGGCTGGCCAAACACGGTGCGCAGCCCATTGTCTACGGTGGAAATCAGTTGGTCCAGCGGTGAAAAATGGCGTGAGTTTTTCATGGCTGTTTACTCCCTTGGAATGAACGGATAGCCGTATGCTAATGGATAAGCTGACGCACCAGCAAGCTTATTGGGTGAATAACGTCGACACTAAGCCCTTGCTGGCGAATACCGGCCGCTAGATACATGGCGCAACCGATATTACTACTGACCACTATCTGGCTTTGGCTCTGTTGCAGTGCATCCAGCTTATCCTGGCGTAGCTGTTGAGCCATTTGCGGTTGCTCCAACATATAGCTTCCGGCTGCGCCACAACAGTGGTTATTGCCGGCCAGTGGGGTGCTTTTTAATGATGGAATGAGTTCAAGCAGTTCAAAGGGTGTTGCGCTCTGCTTAAGAACATTGCGTTGGGTGCAGGGGAGGTGGATAGAGACGGGCTTATTTAATGGCTCGAATGTGAGTTTTTGAATGCCATTACTGAGCAGGAAATGGCTAATTTCATCTACTTTGATCGAAAATTGATTAGCTTTAGGGGTGTTTAATTGCTGGCGATACTCCATTAAATGAGCGCCGCAGCCAGTAGCGCAATGGATAATCGGTTGATCTTCATCATCAGAAAAAGCTTCGATATTAGCCTCTGCAAGCTGTTGGCTGCTGGCCGTATCTCCCGCGTGATGGTGCAGTGCGCCACAGCACCCCTGTTGCGTGGGAATATCGACTCGAAAGCCGATGTGAGTGAGTAGTGTGATGGCATCTTGCAGGGTGTTTTGATCACAAATATCGGCAACGCAACCAGTAAAGAGTGAAATGCGGCCCCGCTCTTCGCCTATCGCCGGGTACTGTTTGTCCCAGTTTTTACGGGCGGGCAGTTGTACGGGTAGCAGCTCACTGATGTGTGGTTGTTCTATAATAAAGCGCTCAATGCCTTTGCTTAGCAGCGCATAGGTGCCGCTACGTTGTGCCAGTCGTATCAGTTTTGCGCTGTTACGCAGTGTTTTGCCAGAGGCGAGCGTCTTGAGGAGCCTCTCTTTCGCCGGGTTTGACGCTCCCTCCTCTGCCCGCTGCACGGCCCGTATGCCATCCAATAACTCGCCATACTTCACCCCAGAAGGGCAGCTTGCTTCACAAGCGCGGCAGCTAAGGCAGCTATCGAGGTGCTGTTTGAGTTGATCGCTCAGAGGGAGTTTGTCCTGGAGGAGTGCGCTTATTAACGCAATGCGACCACGGGGTGACTCCGCCTCGTTGTGATGTTTTGTATAGGTGGGGCAGTGTGGCGCACACATGCCGCACATAACGCACTGGTCACTTATCTGGAGTAGGGCTGCTTTTTTGTTAAGTGGGATGTTCATTATCTCTCGGCTATGGTGTGCGGGATATACACTTGGTCGTTGTTTTTCTTAATATGATGGCACAGTATAAGAAGGCTATGAACAAATCGTTTTATCTGTTTTGAGAGGACCCGATGGAAGAGAAGCACTATTACCGTTATCAGCTGTTTTTTTGCACGCATCAGCGTGATGGGGCGGCGTGTTGTGCAGATCTGGATGCTCAGGCACTACGTGATTACTGTAAGCAGCGTATTGAGGCGTTGGGGTTAAAGGGTGCGGGTGCTGTTCGTGTTAACACCGCAGGCTGTTTGGGGCGCTGTGGTGAGGGGCCTGTTATGGTGGTTTATCCGGAAGGCACTTGGTACACCTATAGCGATCGGCGCGATGTGGATGAGATTGTTGAAAGTCATCTGCAGAAGGGTAACCCGGTCGAGCGGTTGAAGATTTGATGCCGGTACTTGAGCGAAGGGTGCCCGGGGCGGTGGGCGATATTGAGCTGCTGGTGCAGCTTCCTGACGATTATTGCCCTGGGGATCCCGTTGCGGTGGTGTGCCACCCCCACCCTCTGCGAGGTGGGACGATGAATAACAAAGTAGTGCATACGGTGGCGCGCAGTTTTGTTGAGATGGGAGTGCCTGTGGCGCGTTTCAACTTCCGTGGGGTGGGGGAGAGTGCCGGTTGTTATGATGAGGGGCGAGGTGAGAGCGAAGATTTGTTGACCGTGGTGAATTGGCTGCGCAGGCAATATCCGCAAGCGCCATTGTGGTTGGCGGGTTTCTCATTTGGGGCTTATGTGGCAAAAAGAACGCACCTGCGAGCAGAGGCGGAGCGGTTACTGCTCATTGCTCCCCCCGTTACAATGTATGATTTCGCTGAGATGCCGCCACTGACAGTATCGAGCATGGTGATACAGGGGAGTGATGATGAGGTGATTGATCCGCAGGCCGTCACGGCGTGGGTAGCTGAAAAAGCACCCAATGCAACTTATCATTGGGTCGAGGGCGCTGGGCACTTTTTTCATGGGAAATTGGTTTTATTACGCAGCTTGATTGCGCAGAGTTGGGGTGGTGATGGTTGAGAATCGCACTGCTTGAGAATTAAGGTCATATATTGCGTGCTGTTTTAATCTTTTTTTGTTACTATTCGGCTCCCGTTTGGTTCGCTGATCATCCCATTTCAGCGGCAATAGTATTTATATGTCAGGTTTTTCCCGCCTGATGTTGACGCGGTTGCGCATAAAAACTACTATGTGCCGCCTGTTATTCGAATAAGATATAAGCTCTTACGCTTTTGGAGAAAAAAGTTGTGAAAACATTTAGCGCAACTCCCGAAACGATTAAACGTGACTGGTTTGTGGTTGATGCCAGTGACAAGATTTTAGGTCGCTTGGCCACAGAGATCGCACATCGTTTACGCGGTAAGCACAAGCCCGAATATACGCCTCATATGGATGTTGGTGACTACATCGTTGTTGTGAATGCAGAGAAAATTCAGGCATCCGGAAACAAAATGAAAGATAAGATCTATTACCATCACACCGGTTTTCCGGGTGGTCTGAAATCGATCTCTCTAGGTAAGCTGCTGCAAGAAGCACCTGAGCGCGTTATTGAAAGTGCGGTAAAGGGTATGCTTCCAAAGGGTCCTCTGGGTCGTGAAATGTACCGTAAGTTAAAGGTATATGCCGGTCCTCAGCATGCCCATGCAGCACAACAGCCACAACCTTTAGATATTTAATTAGGATAGATTCATGGCAGAGAAACAGTATTACAGCACTGGTCGCCGTAAAAGCTCTTCGGCTCGCGTCTTTCTTCGTCCGGGCAGTGGCGCAATCACCGTAAATACCCGTCCATTGGATGACTATTTCGGTCGAGAAACTTCTTGCATGGTTGTTCGTCAGCCACTGGAAACCGTAGAGATGACCGAGAAGTTCGACATCATGGTGACAGTTAAGGGCGGTGGTGACACCGGCCAGGCTGGCGCGATTCGTCACGGAATTACCCGTGCCTTGATGGAGTATGACGAAACATTGCGTGGCGCACTGCGCAAGGCAGGCTTCGTTACTCGTGATGCACGTGAAGTTGAGCGTAAGAAAGTCGGCTTGCGTAAAGCACGTCGTCGTCCACAGTTCTCTAAGCGTTAACTTTGGCGTAGTGCAACTGCAAGGGTTCTTGTAGTTGTGGTGAAAAAACGTGACAGCTGATCTTTGATTGGCTGTTGCGTTTTTTTATGCCTACCCAAAAGTGTTGAGATTTGTTATAAACATGGCCTGTTATATATAGTATGAGCGCTTTGCGTGAGAAATAACTTTTCGCTTTAGCAAGGAAGATATGAATCATGCAAAGCGTTCAGTATAATTTATTTTTTAGGGGTTTTTTATGAGGAAAGTTGCTGCACTGCTTGCATTTGGATGTTTTGCTGTTGCGCCTGTAGTGGCCGCCCCTGTGTTGTATGGTGAGGCGCATCTTTCAGTTAACAAGTTTAGCCAGCTTAACGATGGCGAGTTGCGAATGGAGAGTCATAACTCACTGATTGGTCTCAAAGGAAGTGAGGATCTCGATCACGGTGTTAAGTTTATCTATAAAGTTGAGTTTGGATACGATACGACGGAGCGAAACAACGATACCACTAACGCCTCCACCGACAATGCGGCTACATTTACTGATCGGGATCAGTGGCTGGGTTTTGCCAGTCAGGAGTGGGGCGTTATTCGGCTGGGAACAGTTTCGACAGGGTATAAAAGCTCAGGTGCCGCTCTTGACCCACTTTATAATACTGTTTTTGAACAGCGCGGTTATCTTGGTATGCAATCTTCACTGCATGCGGGAAATGGTGTTGATGGTGGCCGTTCAACCAATACGATTCGTATTGATACGATCGCTCGCCAAGGCTTTAAGTTTACCGGTAGCTACTCGCTAGGAGAGCAACAAGGGAATACTCAGGCGCTGGGCGTGCGTTATGAGCGAAATGCGCTTAAGTTTAACATTGACTACCTCAACTCCCGGAGTAAGAGTGCAACCGCGCTGAAGTTTGGGGTTGGCTATGCAGTGACACCGCAATTTCGCCTTTCGTTTCAGCATGAGGGTGCGGATAATGTGTTGTTTGATGGCGGGGTAGATGTTGAGCGTCACGCGGCTGATCTGGGGTCGATCGATACAGTCTATAAAGTGGATATGAGTTACATCATGGGTAATAGTGCGTGGGTGTTGGCGTACGGGGTGCAAAGTGGTTACAGTCGATCTTATCTGTTGGCTTGGAATTATAAGTTTTCATCTAAAACAGATATTTATGCAGGTTATGGTAATAAAGGTTTTGATCGCCAAGGGATAAAATCAGATGCTATCTTTGCATTTGGTTTGAGACATAAGTTTTAAGTTATTTAAGAGGGGAGCCCAGTGAGGCGAGAAAATATTTTTTATGTGGTGATGCTGGCCTTTTTGTTGGCTGGGTTGTCAGGCTGCGCAACATCCGAAAAGGCTTCTGAGTTTGAAAGGCCGGTCTGGCCCAAGCCCCCGGAAACGGCTCGTTATGAGTATAGCGGTACGCTCAGAACGGATCTCTCTTTCACTGGAGATAAATCGAGTTTTACGGAGCGCATGGCCGGAGTGGCTCCAGAGGGGGAGCCTCTTTTTGCTAAGCCCTATGACGTAGCATCCAGAGGCGGTGTGCTGTTGGTAAGTGATACGGTGCAGCGAGTTGTTCATATGCTGATTCTGCCAACACGTTCAATTTTTCGTATTGGTGGTTTAGGTGGTGATGGAGCGCTTACCAAGCCAGTGGGTGTGGCCATTGATGGTAACGGGCGAATTTACGTGGCGGATGTGACGGCCAGGGATGTGAAAGTGTACGGCATGAATGGCCACTACCTAATGACACTGGGCAACCCGGAGTTGCTGGTGCGGCCAACTGATGTGGCAGTTAACGATGAGGGTACGCGGGTCTATGTCGTCGATACCGGGGGGATAGAGAGTAGAAGTCACCAAATTCAGGTGTTTGATGGTGAGGGTGATTTCATCAAAACCATCGGCACTCGAGGCAGTGGTGAGGGTGAGTTTAACTTGCCGGTTCAGGCGGCAGTGAATGCAGATGGTGAGCTGTATGTTTTGGATGCCGGTAACTTCAGGGTTCAGGTGTTCGATGCGGATGGCTTGTTTCTGCGCGCTTGGGGCAAGGCTGGGAGAAATATGGGCGACTTTGCTAGGCCGCGCGGCTTGGCGCTGGACTCAGATGGCTTGGTCTATGTGACGGATACGGCATTTGGCAATTTCCAGGTTTTTCGCGGTGACGGTCAGTTGATGCTCTCTGTCGGTAAGAGTGGCGCTAATGTGCCGGGTGAATACTCTCTGCCAGCGGGAATCGCGGTAGATGAGTTGGGTTGGGTCTATATCCTTGATCAGCGCTATAACAAGCTGGATGTGATAAAGAAGCTATAGATGTTTGACTTGGTCGCTTTGCGCCTGATAATGACCTCATTTGTCGGTAATTGACAAAATTTTACCGCTAAACATTTTTTTTGTTAAAAGAATGTTTAGCATTGAATTTGAGTGGTTTTTTCCTTTTGCTTAAAAAACAGCCAGCTATGGTTCATTTCCATTATTTTTGAGTGGTTGGTATAAAAACTGCGTTAAAAAATATAGCGTGTTGGGGTGTGTCAATGTTGACATTGTTCCGCTAGTGATGCTATAAATTACTACGAAATACTAGAAAAGTGGTAAGGGCAATTGTCCATACAAGTTTTAACAGCCAAGAGAATGGTGACTAAGGGGATAGTTTATGAAAAGAGTTAAGTATATATCAATGATGGCAGCAGCAGTTGCTATGACAGCGGCGGCGGGTAGTGCATCAGCACTTATCGATTCGGCGATTACAAACACAAAGCACAATCTTTCTGTGGGTAGTACGCAAAACAACAGAACGACTGATGGGACGACGGAGATCTGTGTGTTCTGTCATACGCCTCACGGCGCGAATATCAGTCAGGCGGTGCCTTTGTGGAATCGCACCATGAGTGATCCAACTGCGTTTCAGACGTATGCAGATTTAGGTTCGGCAACGCTTGATGGTAGCATTGCCCAAGTTGGTTCAGTTTCGCTGGCATGTCTCTCCTGTCATGATGGGCAGATTGCGATGGACTCCCTGCTAAATGCGCCTGGTTCAGGTGCGGGTTCGGTTGTTGGTCCAGGTGATAGGATTGGTTGGACCTTTAGTAGTGCTCAGGGTACTATGACGACCGATGGTCGGTTGACAGCCGGAATTGCAGCGATCAGTCAAGATCTGCGAGATGATCATCCGGTTGGCATCCTCTATGCGGCTGGTAATGTTGTTGGTAATGAAACCAATAGGCTAGCCTTTACGGATACTGATTTTAGAGTAGTTAATACTACGCAGATCAATGGTGCTACTTACTGGTATGTTGACTCTAACCCCAATAATGTTCGTGACCGTGGTGATATGATTCTGTATAGCCGCACAGATGTTACTGCCATCGGTGGTGGTACAATTGCAGGTACTCAGCCATATGTCGAGTGTGCCTCATGTCATGATCCGCATACTACCTCATCTCAAGATGGCTCACCTAATGGCACAGGCGAGGTTGACTTCCTGCGCATGTCAAATGCAGGTAGTGCGCTTTGTCTTGCTTGTCATATTAAGTAAGTCGTAGAGTGTAGAGGGCTGGCGGATCGCAATGGTGGTTCGCCAGCTTTTTTTTGCCTAAAGGAACGTAAAAGATGTTAGTGAAATTAATTTTTATCGGGGTCATGAGTTTGGCTCTGTTGTCAGCTGCGTATGGGGACGAAGAGGCGAGTACAGAGCCCCTTAGCTATTTTGCTAAAGTTGATGGTGTTGAGATTCCTGCGGAAGCGTTTATTGGGCGGCTTCGGGCTGGGTATAGAGAGAAATTTTACCACGGCACCCCTCCTAAGTCTGAAGTTGAAAAGTTCCAGGCAGATATGGTTGAGGAGACTATTAATGAAGTGTTGTTGGTCGCCGAGGCCCGCCGACGCGGGATTAAGGTGCCCACAGAGTATATTGAAACTGAGTATGTGCGGCGTACGGAAGGAATGAGTCAGCAAGAGATTGATGCAATAGATGATTTTTCGGCGCGCTTGCGCTCACGAATTGAGATCAAGAAGCTGGTTGAGCTGGTAGAGCAGGATGTGCTTGATAGTGTGCCAGAGCCCAGTGAGAATCAGGTTCGCTCATTTTATGAAGAGAGCCCCGAGCTATTTACTACTCCATCCAGAGATCGGGTGCAGATTATTTTGCTCAGTGTTCCAGCCTATGCTGATCAGGAAGCTTGGAAGGCCGCGACAGACAAAGCCGCTGCTCTGGTGGCAGACTTAAGAGCAGGTGCGGACTTTTCTGAAATGGCAATGATTCACTCATCTGATCCTAGTGCATCAGAGGGCGGTGATATGGGCTTTTTACATAAGGGGATGCTGGGAGGTACCGCCGATCAGGTGGTTGCATTGATGTCACCGGGTGATATCACTGAGCCAGTGCTGTTACTTGAAGGGGTGGCTGTTTTTAAGTTGATAGAGCGCTCTGAAGCGACTTTAAATGATTTCCCTCTGGTTAAAGAACGCGCTAAATCACTGCTGCTTCGTGAGCAGAAAGAGGCAGCATGGCGAGGGCTGAAAGAGAAGCTGAATGCCGCTGTTGAAATTGAAATTAATCCGGTTTTTTTGTCGGTAGTACAGTAACCTGTTTCTGATGGCCTTCCGGGATAGGTGGCGAATGTATTTTAAATTATACGCTTATATGGTGGTTATGTTGTGGGTGCCGGCGAGTGTCGGTGCAGCCATTATTGGTCCGATCAAAACGTCTGGTTCAATTAGCTTTTTAACGCAATATAACAAGTCTGCCGTCGGTGCTGTATCCAGCTCGCAATCCTATCTGTATCGGGGCAGTGCCGATAGCTATATCTGGCAGCCGTGGTTTATTGCTTGGAGTGGGGCCTTGGGCTTGTCGCTCTCCACGCGTGGCTCAGGGCAAGACTCATCAACCAAAAATATGACGGGATCAATTGGATTTGAAGTTCTGCCGCGCTCCCGTTTTCCGTTAATACTGCGCTACGCGGTGACGAACAGCAAAACTGAATCCCAGATAAATTCAAGTACTTTAGGGGTTGTCTCGAGTGAGCGTGAGTCTGAGTCCACCAGTCTTTCAGTCTTTCAGCGCTATTCAGCGCGTAACGGTACTCTCATTAACGGCTGGCTGACCTCCAACTATACGAATGCTCCGGCACAGGCTGGTGCCAGTCGAGTATGGGGGCGTGACACATCGAGGGGAGTGAGCGCATCTAGACGCTTTGAGTTTCACGCTGTTGAGGCGACACTAAGTGAGTTTGGCAGTCGCTCGATAAATGCTGATGCGACTAGGAGAACCGCGTCACTATCACATAACTACAGCCCTGAAAGTGAGTTTGGCGTGAACTCGGGGATAACAAAGAATGAGGGCAAATCGACAGGTGGTGTAGAGAGTAACACTGTTAATTTGGGTAGTCGTTTTTTCTGGCGTCCCGATTACAGTAGTTTTTCAGTTAATGGCTCTATATCAGCGGGGGAAAGGGGCTCGTCGGGCTCGAGTACTCGCCAAGTTGATGCGCAGTTGGCAGGTGGTTTTGCGCTGAGTCGTTCAATTAGGGTTACCGCTGGTGTCGGGGCGAATCTGGCAGAAGGTGAAGCGACTAAAAAAGGTGGTGCGAATCTGAATGTGGGTCTGTCGTACAGTTCCGACCGTTTTTTGCTGGGCAAGTACACTTGGGGCTGGAATACCGGGGGGGGGTTGTCAAGCAGTCTTTCACGTGGCGGCGGTAAAGACAGTAGTAGCACATCCGCTAATGTTTCACTTGGTCACTCAGCAAACAGGCAGCTTGAACTGGGGGAGAGAGCGTCGTTGGGTTTATCGTTAAGCCAGTCCGGTGGCCTTTCACAAGTGGTCGCAGAGAGTGGAGCCAATGTGTCGGGAACGGGTGAGATGCAAAAAAACCTCTCCCACTCCGCTTCGCTGAACTATCGGCATTCAGGCGAGAGTGGAACGACCAGCGTCTGGACCTCTCTGAATGATAGCCGAAACTTGAATAATCGCTCTTCGCAGCAGGGGTTTCAAATGAACCTGAGCCGTGATGAGCGAGTGAGCCGTAGCAGTGGTTTGAGGGGGAGTGTTAATTACACCTACTCCCAAAGTAACAGCCCTGCTGGAAAATCAAGTAGCTCTAACAGTGGGGGGGCTATGAGCTACTTTGATAGCCGCTTTTTAGGGGTTCATCGCTTGAGGTTGCAATCAGATCTCAGGTTGTCGGAGTCAGGGAGCGCTGAAACTGGCCTTGAGCTCTCTTCATCGCTATCTAATCAGCTCTCATACCAGCTCGGTTTGTTGAGTGCCACACTAACAGCATCCTATTCACACCGCACAGGCCGTTCGGGTATAGATCAACGCTATACGTTTAGCGTGACCCGTGCATTATAATATGCTATACACACAGTTCTTAACTTTTTGTTTTAAGCTGGAGAGGAGAGGAAATGAAAATAAAAGGCTTGGTTAAGTCTATGCGCTATGCGCTTATTGGGGGGGTGCTTGCACTGCTGCTGCCATTTTCGGCGAGTCATGCAGAGTATGGTGATGTTGTTATTAATAATTATGCTGATGCTGCTGGAATGCGTCCGGTGGTATTTCCACACTGGTATCATCGCATCCGTTTCCGCTGCAAGGTTTGTCATGCAGACCTCGGCTTTGCATTTAAAGCGGGCGGTAATGATATTACAATGGAGAAGATCATTGATGGTCAGTTCTGTGGTGCATGTCATAATGGTGAGGTTGCGTGGTCAATTGAAAACTGCGGCATGTGTCATTCAGGTATACCTAATACACCGACCCAAATCCACGGTAGTACTGTGCAGAGACTGGTTGCGCCTAGCTACAAGTCAATGAACGCTAAGTAGAATTAGGATAAGGGGAGGAAATAAAATGAAAAAATCAATACTCGTAGGTGTCA
Source organism: Chromatiales bacterium (assembly GCA_026989455.1). Classification (GTDB taxonomy): domain Bacteria; phylum Pseudomonadota; class Gammaproteobacteria; order RBG-16-57-12; family RBG-16-57-12; genus JAFLJP01. The sequence goes on from JALSJH010000022.1 coordinate 17,863, forward strand.
GCCTGCTGGTTGCTGCTCTTGTCTCTACGCCAGTTGTCGTTATGGCGGCTGACACGGATGCAGTTAGCTCTGCCAACTCATTTAACCGTCTGCTGCAAAAACCGGCTGAGAAAAATCTGCCACCCGCAGAAGATGGTATTCATGATGCTGAAAATGACAACACATACGTTTTGCAGCCACCTAAAATAGCATTCGACTCTTTGGTGCGCAGCGACTTTGGGAACTATGTTGATTGGATTAAATCACTGCGTGAGCAAAAAATCAGCCCACGCAATGAACGCATGGGGGGGGGCGAAGAGCCGATGATCATGGATCTCGATATTGTGCGTGAGGTTCGTGGTTCAATGCCAGATGTGATTTTTCCGCATAAAGGGCACACCGAGTGGCTTCAATGCTCAAACTGTCATCCTGATATCTTTATCCCACAACAAGGGGCCAACAGAATGAACATGGCCGGTATATTGCTGGGACAAAAGTGTGGTGTATGTCACGGGAAAGTCTCATTTCCGGTTGTGACAACTACCTGTCGCCTTTGCCATTCGCAGGCCAAGCCTGAAGGCTGGGCGCCGAGTAAAAGTTCGGCAAGTGTTGATAATCCATGGCAATAGCTCTATAGCTTGAGTGATTTTCACTTTTGATCACTTCAAAGGTGCAGTACGGTATTTACTGTGCTGCACCTTTATTGTGAGGCCGAATAACAATTACGACGGGGGTCGTTATGTTATACCTAAAAAAAATGACTTATAGCTTGATAGTGCCCATCCTTCTGGTAGGTTGTGGTGGCGCAGAAACCAAGCCAGAAAAAATAGTAGATGATAGTAAAAATATAGATCACGATGTTGTACTATCAAAAAAAATTGCAGAGCCACTTTCTCAACAAGTTAAGTTGCCTGCTCCCGTTCTTTCTGAGGTGGTGGCTAGCAAGGCCGAAACCATGGCTGCCTCTAACGATGTGTTAGCTGATCTCGGTCCTAATTCCTACACTATTTCACTTAAGGTGAAGAGTGAAAAACACCCTTTTTTTGGTGTGGGTGATTCGACGGGCTTCGTTGTTGACGGGGTTGAAGGAAAGGAGCTAGTTTTAAAGAGAGGTGAAAGTTACTACTTCTATGTCGACTCGACACCGATGCACGATATGTACCTCTCGACTGATGAGATGGGATGGGGCTCAAATATTGTTGAGGAGGGTGTTGAGGGTAATTTTACTTTTAAGGGTGTTATTACGATCACGCCCAATGAAAATACACCCGATATTCTCTTTTATCAGTGTCAAAATCACAAGGCGATGGGGGCTCGATTTTTTGTTGTAGATCGAGATGATACGCGGTCACTTGCGGAGTTGGTGGCTGAGCATGGCACCATTGGCCTGGCAAACGGTGCTGAGGCCGTTGGTCCGAAAGTTTCGGATGTTGAGCTGAAACAGAAGCTCTCCTACGCGAGTATGGTGGTTATCTCCAAGCCGGCAAAGCGGGTTAAAAATAGCAATAACGGTGAAGCAAAAGCGCTATTTGAATCATCGCAAAATAAATTAACAGAGGCACGCAAACTACAAGAGATGGGTGATAATCGTGCTGCGATGAAACTGGTTGATGAGGCGCTACGCAATATGAGCTTAGCCTCGCAGATGGTGCCAAGTGAAGGTCTTAAGGGTGAGCAAAAGCAGCGCTACAATAGTGTGCTTGAGCATCTCTTACAGCAAGAGAAGGGTTTCAAGGAAGCTTATGATCGGCTTCTGCAAGAGGGTGAGAATGTTGTTGGTTATGATCAAGATGAAGTGTCTGCTTATAAATCAAGCGCACAGGCGCACGCCGATGCGCAGCACTATTCGGCAGCGATCACCGATGTTGAACAGGCTGACAGAATAGTAACCACTGCGCTCAATGAAATGCTCGACTCAAGAACGGTTAAATATGAGCTGAATCTTGATACACCACAAGGTGAATATGAGTATGAACATAACCGTTATTTGGGTTACGCTGAGCTTGTTCCTGTCGCTATCGAAGAGAAAAAGCCATCAGCGGGACAGATGATGTTGTTGAATAATTTTGTAGATAAATCGAAAGCAATGAATGCCAAGGGAGAGGCGATGGCGGAAGATGGTAACTACCCTGATGCCATTCGCTTGATGCAGGAAGCAACAAAACAGGTGCGTAAAGCGTTGCGTATGCTCGGTGTGAAACAGTAGGAAGGTTTTGTTTATGTCGATATTTGCACAGGTAAGGCTATGGAGTGTTTGTCTCCTACTGTTGGTCTCGGGTGGTTACGTTTATGCTCAGTTTGATAGTCAGGCGCACTTCCAGTTGCATAATAAAATAGTACCGCTGGCAGAGGATCTTATTCATGATCCTGAAAATGAATCGATTGATATTCTTCAGCCACCCTACGAGGCGCTAAAAGATTTTCCTCGGGATGATGGCGGGTTGATCGACTGGATTGGTGCAGTTGATAATGGCCTTATTGAACCCCGTGCGTCGATTGAGGGGGGTACCGAGATGCATGCAGTCGATTTGGATCTGGTTCTTCGTAACACGTCATCAATGCCTTTTGTGAAGTTCCCGCATCTGCCTCATACTAAGTGGCTTACCTGTGAAAATTGTCACCCCGCTATTTTTCTGCCACAGAATGGCGGTAATTTTATTACCATGGCAGATATCATGGAAGGTAAGTACTGCGGTGTTTGTCATGGTAAAATTGCCTTTCCCCCTCTGGAGTGCGCTCGATGCCACAGTATCCCGAAAGACACTGGCGATATTCGCTAGTACAGCGACCATGTTATATTGTCGGATCAGTTGGTCTGTCAGGCCCCATAGCAAGGCGTGCTTCGCAAAGAATGGTTACTCCCTTCACAAGAAGCGCAACACCGCTATGGGGCCTGACAGGCCAACCCTTCGGGCGACTCTGTGGCATCCCGCCTCAGCGTTATAGCTCTTACCAAGGGAGCAACCATTGCCTGCGAGCCATGCCTTGATGCGAAATGCCACTGAGTCGCTGATCCGACAATATAATATGGCCACTGTACCAGGAGCCTGCTCGACAATAGAGAGCCTACTGCGGAAAAGTCATTTTGGCCCATTTTTACGCTCATTTTCGTTAAATATGAACAGCTATTCGCCTCAAATGACAAAAAAACGGACTCAAAATAGCTTCCCCTCGCTACGGCTTCTATTCTCGGACAAGCTCCTAGGTATTGTATTTGCGGCTATGTTGCTATTGGCTGGTTGTGGTACAGGCCAATCAGTAGTGCAGTCGGATGGTTCGGCAAAATCAGACGTTCTTTCCAATGAGTCAGCCTCAACCTTGGGGTCCGGTACTGGGTTATCTGAATCGGGTGGTGAGATTGAAGTTATCTCAGCCGATGAGAGTGGCTTTGGTGATATCTATAGCTCCTTTGCACAAGAGATGGCTATAAGCACGGATGCTGATATTGCTGCTGAGGCATCAAAGCTACCACCAATAGAGTATCTCTACACTATCAGCGGTGGTAATGATGCCATCGCATCTGACGTGCCAACCTGGGTAACTGGTGAGCGCTTCATTCGTTTTTTACAACCTTCCGGTTTTGATTTCTATAATGGTGATCTCTACATTCTCGATTCAGCTCGACGAACAATGTTTCGCTATCAGCCGAATGGCGAGAAGCTTATTGCCGTTCTTGATTTGGGGGTGTATACACGAGCCAATGTGGAAAGTATCGTATTTGGCGATAAAGGTTACTACTTTATATCAGAGCCGATGAGTAGTCGTATTTTGAAGTTTAATGCTCAAAATGTACTGGTAGATGTGTATAAAGATAGTGCGAATTTAGCAAACCCAAAAAAGCTCCACTATGATGACCGGCAGGGTAAGCTTTATGTCAGTGATAGTGTGTATGGGCGTATTATTGTTATCTCAAAGTCGGGTAAGCTGTTATATGCACTGGGTAAACGTGGTACTGCCAAGGGTGAGTTTATCCGGATTAGTGACTTCATTATCAATCATGATGGTGATGTGATTGTAACGGATAGCCAGGGTAAAAAGCCGATGCAACTCATCAGTAATGATGGCCAGTTCCTACAAGAGTATAGTCGTCGAGTGCTCGACATACCGGGCGCTGTGGCGGTTGATTCGCAACAACGTATTTATGTTGCTAACCACTCCGATGATAGCATTCGTATTTTCGTCGATGGTGAGTTGCGCTGGCGATTTGGTGGTTCAGGAGTAGAGCCGGGGGAATTTCGTGTAGTAACGCAACTGACGGTGCATGAAGACAAGCTCTATGTGTTGGATAGCCTTAATCGTCGCATTCAAGTCTTCCAGATAGGTGGTTAATAACTTGAGTTGAGTGGCTAGTGGTTTTTTGATGTTAGTGGTGTTTGGCTTGTTGTGTCGATACTTTTGGGGTATAAGGTCATTTTTAACATTGTTGGAATAAAGAGCATCAACCGTAAAAGTATCTTAAGGCGATCAGCAGTGGCGCTTTGTCTATTCAGTCTGCTTTTTTTGAGTGGCTGTGCAGAGACAAAATATGTCTTTAACTATGCTAACGAAGATGCGAAAGAGCTGCTCTGGCCAAAAGAGGAGCAGATCGCTCGCTATCGTTACGTTGGGCAGCTGCTTGGTGAGCAAAACCTCTCAAGTGATTCTGATGGTGGTTTCGCGGCAGTTTTGATTGATGCGCTGAAGTGGGTTGCTGGTGTATTTAGTGCCAGTGGCGGCAGTAGTGCGATTGTTCTCCAGCGCCCGCAAGGCGGTACCACCGATGCGAATGGCCGTATTTATGTGGCAGATGCCAGCCGCCAGGCTATTTACGTTTTTGATCCCGTCACTGCAAAACTGCATGTGTGGGATGATGCTGGCTCGGGTGGTTTTGTCTCACCGGTGAGTGTGGTTGTGTTGGGTAATGGCGAGGTTTTGGTTTCGGATGCACAACTTGCGGCGGTGATTCGACTGGATTCGAACGGTGTACCACTTGGCTTTTTTGCTGCGGGTATCATGGAGCGACCGACCGGCTTGGCCTATGACGCGACACGGAATTTGCTCTACATCGCGGACTCAGCTGCGCACGATATCAAGGTCTTTAGGCGCGATGGCACTTTTGTTAAGCGACTGGGCGGCCCTGGTGTGCTCGAGGGGCAGTTTAACGGGCCTACCCATCTCTCATACCGTGATAACAAGCTCTATGTGACCGATTCGCTTAATGCTCGAGTTCAGATATTTGACGGTGAAGGTCTCTTTCTCTCTACATTTGGTGAGAGAGGGGTTTATGTGGGTAATATGCCACGCCCCAAAGGGGTTGCCGCCGATAGTGATGGTAATGTCTATGTGGTCGAATCCTATCAAGACCATATGCTGGTGTTCGACGAAGAGGGCGAATTCCTGATGCCTTTAGGCGGTACAGGTCACGGTATTGGGCAATTTTACCTCCCGGCGGGTATCTGGATAGATGCTCAGGATAGAGTCTATATCGCTGATATGTTTAATGGCCGTGTCGTGATATTTCAATATCTTGGCCAGGAAGGTGTACCTGTCAAACGACCTGTCTCAACTATTATTCCAAAATCGTAATGAACATTACGCTCTTTTCCTGGTCGAATCTCGACCAGGTAACCCGACTTAAGTTTATATATCCGGCTATGAATCAATATATCTCTGACATAACGAGCGGTGAAGTTTGACTATGCACCTGTTCTCGGCAATGGCCTCTTTAAAGGTAACATTGGTTGGTATGTTGTTACTGGCTGTTGGTTCGATGCTGACCTATGGCGGAGATACCGGGTTTTCGGTGTGGGTGTTGATTTTGCCGATGCTATTGTTGGCGGTTAATTTAGCCAGCGCGATTGCAACCAATCGTAAAATTAATCGTCAGCCTGGGTTGCTGTTGTTTCATCTCTCTTTGCTAAGCCTAGTTATCGTCATCGCGGTTGGCCGCTTGGCTCACCTTGATGCCCAAGTCGAGATTGTGGTCGGCCAGAGCTTTGATCCCAGCCACTTGGTTGAGTTGCAGCAAGGGCCGTGGCATGTGGGTGATTTAAATGAAATATCATTTTTACAAGGCCCCTACGGTATTAGTTATGAACCTGGTGTGCAGCGCGGGGCAACCGCGAGTCAGATAGGGCTGCTGGATGAAAAGGGCCAATTCTCTGAAGAGATTATTGTCGGTGATGATACCCCGTTGATATTTGGTGATTACCGCTTATATACCTCGTTTAACAAGGGCTATTCAGTGATTCTGGAGTGGTTGCCAAACGAGGGTGGCTCCTACACGGGTAGTGTGAATATGCCCTCTTTTCCCCTTAATGATTATCGTCAAAAAAATGAGTGGACTCCGCCGGGTAGCGACACCACCATTAAATTCTGGCTGAAACTTGAAAATGAATACAATAAGGATGATTATTGGACGCTTTCAATGGCGAATTCATCGGGTGTATTGGTAGTGACTGTTGATGATATGCGGGTTGAGCTAGAGGAGGGGGAATCGCTCCAGTTTGATGACGGCCAGTTAAAATATAACGAGCTGACCATGTGGATGGGCTACACCATTTTTTATGATCCAACCCTGCGTTGGCTATTTTTTATCTCTACTTTTGGTGTGCTGGGTCTAGGTTGGCATCTCTGGTCTCGTGCGGATCGCTTGTTGGGTAAAAACTTTGATAACGAAACAAAGCGTGGTGTGAATTGATGGCTTTAGCTGCAGAATTACCCTGGTTGTGGGGTTCTCTCCTAGCGCTTGCATTGGCGACAGGGGCGGCAATTTGGGGGATGATCCCGCGCTATTCGGGTGATGGTGTGTTGATAGAGCCGCCTTCAACCAATCGTATTGAGTCATTGGTTTTGTGGAGTCTATTGCTCTCAATTGTGCTAATGACTATTGCCATGGGGGTGCGTTGGGATCGGGTTGGTAATGGCCCCTTTGTGAGCCTGTTTGAGCTGTTGATGAGCCAGATCTGGAGCCTCTCGATTTTTTATGCGGTGATCTACTGGCGCGCACCCAGTTTGCGTGGTACCTCGGTGATTGTTTTTCCAGCACTCTGGGTGCTTGGTAGTTGGGTGCTGATTTTAGATCCGGTTGCCAGTTTCTATCCCACAACCTATTACAATAACTGGAAATGGGCGCATGTTATATTTGGAAAAATATTTTTAGGGGCCGCGCTTTTTGGAGTTGGGTTAGCGGGTATCGTGCTGCTACGTCAAACCCGGTTCGCTTCCGTTTTCTCCAGAATGCCGAGTAGTGAGGTGCTCGATCATATCGCTTGGCGCTTTATGATGCTTGCGTTGATCTTTGATAGTTTGATGTTGATAGCGGGTGCTGTTTGGGCGCAGGATGCGTGGGGTCGTTACTGGCAGTGGGATGAGCTTGAGACCTCCTCGTTCCTTAATTGGCTCTATCTCGGGGCGATTATACATCTGCGTATGACCTATCGCATTCCTTTGCCAATAGGTGCATGGCTAGTAATTGGTGTTTTTGTTTTTGCATTTTTAACCTATTTCGGCGCGCCCTATTTTAGCGCTTCAGCACATAAAGGAGTTGTATAGACGTGGCGCAGCAAGGTGACTACCAACATCTGATTACCGTTTGTGCATTAGCGGCGGTAACTACTATTGTGGTGAGTATTAGTAATTTAACCGCAAACTTTTCAGACCAACCGCTGGTTTCGGTGGCTGATCGCAAGCTTCCTGTTAACCCTTACTCAGAGCCCCAAGGGCATGCCCGCGAAGTGCGCCTTGCAGAAGCAGACGCGCGCTTTCAACAAGCGGTTATGATGCTGCATGCCAAACGGTTTGATATGGCGGTTAAGGCGCTGCACCGCGTGCTTGAGTTAACCCCCTTGCTGCCTGAGGCACACTCTAATATGGGTTATGCACTGCTGGGTACTGGCGAATATAAAATTGCCTATGACTTTTTTAGCACCGCTGTTGAGTTGCGTAGCATGTTTGATAATGCCTACTACGGCATGGCGTTAGCGCTTGAAGGGCTCGGTGAGTATGAAGGAGCTATTGGGGCGATGCGCACCTATCTTCATTTGACCGCAGACCCTAACTATCGCGCCAAAGCTGAAAGCTATATAGAAGGCTGGCGGCAAAAACTTGATAAGTCGTAAATGAAGAGTGACCACAGTAAACTCCCGTTATTAGTCCTTGTCGCGTTAATTGCGGGTATGTTGTTACTGTTCTTCTGGCCCGAAAAAGAGCCTGAAAATGCTGACCACCTTCTTGGTCAGAGCATAAATGACCTTCCATTGATGGATCTACGGGGTAGCGAAGTGAGTTACTCCCCCGTTGCGGGCAAAATAACCGTGCTTAACCTATGGGCCACATGGTGCCCACCTTGCAGGGAAGAGATGCCCAGTTTACAGCGTCTGGCGGACGATTTACCTGACGATCAATATCAGCTTGTTGGTATTGCCATGGATCATGATGATCATCTGGTAAGGGAGTTTCTTGCAGAGCGCGATGTTGTTTTTTTGAATCTTCTTGATGTGACAGAGGATGTTATTAGCCAAACACTCTCCGTTCAGGGGTTGCCCTCTACCATAATAATCAATGAACAGGGGCGCGTGATTGCCGTTATCCCGGGAAGCCGTGAATGGGATAGTAGCGACTCACGTGAGTTGATAGAAGAGGCGGTGCGTAATGACAGGGCGGGACGCTAAATAGCGCTCAGTTAGTGGTGCTGCGCAGTGGCTCTTCTTGGATTTACAGAGTGATTGAACTGCTTGGCGGGCTATTTCAGAACACTCTACTCGAGCGCTTGCTGATGCTGGGTGGTAAAGGGTTTGAGGGGTGTTGTTGATGGTGTTACACTCATGCGCTTTTACAGCCCGCGTATGAATTTATCGGGATAGAAACATCACTAAACAAGTGGTCAGATGTCATGTTGCAAATCCTTGATCTTGAGTGTGTAAGAGGTGACCTGCTGCTATTTTCAGGGCTTAATTTTGCACTTGAATCGGGCGAGCTTCTACATGTGAAGGGTGCTAATGGCAGTGGTAAAACTACGCTATTACGAACGGTTTGTGGCCTTTCGCATCCAGAGTCCGGCAAGGTTCTCTGGCAAGGTGAGAGTATTTGGAAGCAGGGAGAGAGCTACCGAGATGAACTGACCTATATAGGTCACCTTAACGGGGTTAAGGATGAGCTAACCGTGCTGGAAAATTTGCGTATCGCAACCATGCTCTCAGGGGAGCAGCATAGTGAAGATCAGTTGATCGATGCACTGGTTAAAATAGGGCTTGGAGAGCGTATCGATCTCCCTGCAAAGATGCTTTCACAAGGCCAGCGTAGACGGGTTTCTCTAGCGCGTCTGTTGCTTACAAAGAGCACGTTGTGGATTCTTGATGAACCCTATACGGCATTGGATGTTTCGGTTATTGCAACTTTGCAACAAGTGATTGCCCAGCACCTACAGTGCGGAGGGATGGTGTTGCTCACCACGCATCAGGATGTGGATATTGAAGGCGTGGTTAAACAACTGACGCTGTCAGCGTGAGGGCATAAGATGTTTTCGGTTATTAACTTGATGGTTCGCCGTGATATATTGCTGGCCATGCGTCGACCACAGGATGTGATGACCTCGCTGTTCTTTTTTATTATTGTTGTCTCACTGTTTCCTCTCGGGGTGAGCCCTGAAATGGAAATTTTGCGGACGATAGGCCCCGGTGTGATATGGGTAGCCGCACTGTTGGCAACCATGCTCTCACTGGGGCGGCTATTTTCAGCGGATCATCAGGATGGCACTCTTGAACAGATGATTCTATCGCCACAACCTCTCGCCCTAATGGTGTTGAGTAAGTGTGTCGCACACTGGTTGTTGACTGGAATTCCTCTGGTTATATTGACACCGCTGCTGGGGCTTCTGTTAGGTTTAGCTGGTGATGAAATTCAGACACTAACACTAACGCTGCTGCTGGGTACTCCGGTTTTGATTTTGATTGGTTCGATCGGTGCAGCCTTAACGCTGGGTGTCAGAGGTGGGGGCGTACTGCTCTCACTGTTGATTTTGCCGCTTTTTGTGCCGGTACTGATTTTTGGTACTGGTGCGGTTTCATCTATGAATGCGGGGATGGGTGTGGAAGCACACTTCTCGTTGCTGGGTGCTTTTCTGGTATTGTCGCTGTTATTGACCCCTTGGGCTTCTGCAGCGGCGTTGAAAATTTCAATGGAGTAAGGTGAGTTAATGGCCGCCGAACAGAGTGAAAAAAAACCGACCAGTTGGTTGAGATTCTCCTCACCGCGTAACTTTTATCCACTTGCGGGTAAAATGATACCTTGGTTTATGGGGTTGGCGATTGTGTTGGTACTTGCTGGGCTCTACATGACCTTTTTTGTGGTGCCACCCGATTATCAGCAAGGCAATAGTTACCGAATTATGTATATTCATGTGCCCGCAGCATGGATGTCGATGCTTATCTACCTGCTGATGGCCTTCTATGCTGGGCTCTATTTTGTTTTGAATGTGAAGTTGGCCGATATGATGGCGGGTTCCTTGGCAATTACGGGTGCTATTTTTACCTTTATTGCCCTCTGGACCGGTGCCATGTGGGGCAAACCAACGTGGGGTACTTGGTGGGTGTGGGATGCACGACTCACCTCAGAACTGCTGTTGCTGTTTCTGTATCTGGGGTACATTTCGTTACGTGCCGCAATCGATGATCCTAATCGTGCGGCTAAAGCGAGTGGCCTGCTGGCGCTGGTTGGGGTGGTGAATGTGCCGATTATCTACTTCTCCGTGAAGTGGTGGAACACGCTTCACCAGGGTGCCTCAATCACCACCAACAAGACCAGCATGGCAACCGAGATGTTTATTACGCTAATGATTATGGTGTTTGCCTTCTGGATGTATACCATCGCGGTTGTGTTGATGCGGGTAAGAAATGAGATCATTGAACGTGAACGAGATACCAATTGGTTGGTCGAAGAGCTGGGTAAAGAGAAATGAACTGGGAAAATCCGTCACAATTCTTCGCAATGGGAGGCCACGGCCTCTATATATGGGCATCGTATGGTGTGTTGCTGCTGTTTATTTTGGTGGAGATATTTGCTGTCAAAAAACACCGTAAAGATATTACGCGACGTCTGAAACGATTAATGCAAGCGCGAGCTAAAATGGTAGAAAAAGAATGAAGCCAAGAAAAAAACGTTTACTCATCGTCCTGATCGGTTTGTTGGGTCTTGCCGCAGTTGCAACTCTCGTCATGAATGCCTTTAACTCCAATATGGTGTTTTTCTATAGCCCTACTCAGATATTGAATAATGAAGCACCTAGAGACCACACCTTTCGCTTAGGCGGGATTGTTGAGGAGGGGTCGTTGGCGCGTGAAAATGATGGTTTGACGGTCACCTTTAATGTGACAGATGGATTGGAGACCGTGCCGGTTAAATATGTTGGCATACTGCCGGATCTGTTTAGAGAGGGGCAAGGCATTGTGGCTCAAGGAAAGTGGGACAGTGATTCACTTTTCACCGCAAATGAGGTGCTTGCCAAGCACGATGAAAACTACATGCCGCCCGAAGTAGCCGAAGCGCTTGAAAAGGCTGAACAGGAAAAAGCGGCACGAAAAGCGGCGGCTGCTCAAGAGAATGAACCACCAACTGATACCCCTGTCGAAGGCATCAGCAAATAATAATAGCCTGTAAGGTTAAGGAGTAGATTTAATGATCCCAGAGATTGGTCACTTTTCGTTAATTCTGGCGCTCTGTATGGCGGTGGTGCTAGGTACCCTGCCGATAATTGGCGCGGCTAAGGGTATTCACCCTTGGATGGCACTAGCGCGCCCAGTGGCGACCGGGCTGTTTGTTTTCATGATGATTTCGTATGTCTGTTTGACCTATGCTTTCATAACGGATGATTTTTCTGTTTTATACGTGGCAGGGCACTCTAATAGTTACCTTCCCATTCAATATAAAATTGCCGGTGTCTGGGGTGGCCACGAAGGGTCGATGCTCTTCTGGGTGACATCACTTACGCTCTGGATTGTGGGTGTCGCGGTCTTTAGTAAAAACTTACCGCTAGACATGGTTGCCCGCGTGTTGGGAGTAATGGGTGTGATTACGGTGGGTTTCATACTCTTTATGCTGTTGACATCCGATCCATTTGATCGCCTTTTCCCCGCACCGCTCGATGGTCGTGACCTTAATCCGTTGCTGCAGGATCCTGGCCTGGTTATTCATCCACCGATGCTCTATTTAGGGTATGTTGGTTTTGCGGTTGCCTTTGCTTTTGCCATTGCGGCACTGCTGAGTGGCCGTCTTGATTCAACTTGGGCACGCTGGTCGCGCCCATGGACAATCCTCGCCTGGGTCTTCCTGACGATTGGTATCGCACTGGGCTCCTGGTGGGCATATTATGAGCTTGGCTGGGGCGGCTGGTGGTTTTGGGATCCGGTCGAGAACGCATCGTTCATGCCGTGGCTGGTGGGTACCGCGTTACTCCACTCACTGATTGTTACTGAGAAACGAGGTAGCTTTAAAAACTGGACGGTACTGCTGGCAATTTTTGCATTCTCACTTAGTCTGTTGGGTGCCTTCTTGGTGCGCTCTGGGGTGCTTACCTCAGTGCATGCCTTTGCAACCGACCCTGAGCGGGGTGGCTTTATTTTGATGTTCTTGCTGGTTACCATCGGTGTTTCGTTGGCACTTTACGCCTGGCGTGCACCAAAAGTTGGTCTTGGCGGGCGCTTCCAGCTCTTCTCCCGTGAATCACTGTTATTGACTAATAATGTCCTGCTAGTGGTTGCAATGGCAGCGGTGCTGCTGGGAACACTTTATCCGTTGCTGCTGGACTCGATGGGGATGGGTAAGATTTCGGTTGGACCTCCTTACTTCAATGCGGTGTTTGTGCCGTTGATGTTGCCACTGCTGTTTTTGATGGGTATTGGACCACTGGCGCGTTGGAAAGGTGCCTCTGTGCCTGACCTCTGGTTGCGCCTGCGCTGGGCTTTCGCTGCATCGATTATTATTGGTCTGTTACTGCCCTTTACCATGGGCGAATGGCATGCGATGACCAGTATCACCCTGATTCTTGCGGTGTGGATTACAGCGTCAATGATACGCCAGTTCTATGACCGTCTGACTGCGGCAAGCAGTAAAGGCTCAATATTTGCGCGACTAAGGAAAATTCCGCGCAACTTTTATGGTATGCAGGTGGCGCATCTTGGTATTGCGGTGCTGATTGTCGGTATTACGATGGTTGAAACCTATGAGCAAGAGAAAGATATGCGCATGGAAGTGGGTCAAACGGTAGAGATGGATGGATACGTGTTCCGTTTTGATGGCGTTGCCATGGTGCCGGGTCCAAATTATGACTCAAATATGGGCACCATTCAGGTGTTTAAAAATGGTGAGGAGTATGTTGTTCTGAATCCAGAAAAGCGTACCTACCGCATTCAAACCATGCCGATGACTGAGGCGGGCATTGATAGCGGAATATTTCGTGATCTTTATGTCTCACTTGGAGAGCCGGTGGGCAATGGTGCATGGAGTGTGCGTGTTTACTACAAGCCCTTCGTTAACTGGATTTGGGGGGGATGCTTCATCATGTCACTGGGTGGTTTGATTGCCGTCTCGGATAAGCGTTATCGAGTTAGAGCCAAGAAGAAGTTGCTGACCAGTGATGGCAAAAAACCTGCGGCGGTAGAGGGGAGTGTCTGATGGTAAAATATCTCATTCCATTAGTTCTGTTTGTGGTGCTAGCTGGCTTTCTGTTCGCGGGGTTAGGTTTAAAACCACGGGAAGTGCCCTCACCCTTCATTGGCAAGGCTGCGCCGGATTTTAACCTTCCGCAGCTGATGCAGCCCGAAAAGAGCATCAGTCGTGATGAGTTGTTGGGCAAGGTCTACCTGTTGAATGTGTGGGCCTCATGGTGTGTGACCTGTAAATATGAGCACCCGTTGTTGATGGAGCTTAAAAACGCAAGGTTGGTTGAGGTCTACGGCCTTAACTATAAAGACAAACGTGAAGATGCACGCTTGGTCTTACGACGCACTGGTGACCCCTATGTTGTCAATGCATATGATGAAGAGGGTCGTGTTGGCATCGATTACGGGGTTACCGGAACGCCTGAAACATTTTTGATTGATAAAAATGGTACGGTAGTACACAAGGTAATTGGCGCTCTAACCCCCGATATTCTCCGCAATTGTATCCTTCCACTGGTCGAGCAGTTGAAGATGGCTGATCGACAAAATCAAATTTCGCGGGAGGCGGTTGAAGCATGCGTTTGATGAATCGAGTTTCGTGTTCAATCGCGGTGTTGTTGATGTTGGCAGGTACTTCTGTGATGGCTATGGAAGCGAAACCAATGGCCAAAGACACCGTCCTTGAAGAGAAAGTAATGGAGATCTCCTTTGAGCTGCGCTGCCTGGTTTGTCAAAATCAGACCATCGCTGACTCGGATGCCGAGCTTGCAGTTGACCTGCGAAATCAGGTGCGAGAGATGATCGTAGCGGGCAAAACGGAAGAGGAGATCGTTGACTACATGGTGGCGCGTTACGGTGATTTCATTCTCTATCGTCCGCCTGTTCAGCCGACAACCTACCTCCTCTGGTTTGGCCCTTTTATTCTCTTTGCGGTAGGGCTGGGGGTTTTGGTCATGAATATTAGATCGCGACGTAAAATTAGTGATGAGGAGGCCGCTGAGGAGCAACTCTCATCAGATGAACTCGCACGAGTGAAATCGCTGTTAAAGCAGTCGTCAGGAGATGAAAGTAAATGATGTTTTTCTGGGTTATTGTCGTATTGCTTATTATTGCAGCGCTGCTATTTGTGATACCGCCGCTTTTTGAAGAAGAAGCTGGAGATATTGAATCTGATCGAAGCAAGCGTGATGAGCTGAGTGTCGCTGTATTTAAGGACCAGGTTACGGAGCTTGAGCGTGATTTGAGTAACGGTTCGTTAAGTGAAGAGCAGTTCGAGCTTGCGAAGCAGGATATTGAACGTGAACTGCTCGAATCAACTCAGGCCGAGAAGGTGATGCTGAGCAGTGGTGACAAGATTGCCAATGCAATGGCGGCTAAGGCTTCCGCATGGGTCATTATTATTGCTTTGCCGATCATGACAATCGCTTTTTATCAATCGTTTGGTGGTGGTCCTGAGGCTTTTGATCCCTCACTGATTCAGGCACAGGTTGATGCTGAAGGTCATCAAGGCAGTAATGTTGAGGAGATGATCGCCACACTTATTCAACGTCTGGAGGCGAACCCGGACGACGCTGAAGGTTGGGCTATGTTGGGGCGCTCTTACTATTTTGTTCAACAATATGGTCCTTCAGCACAGTCGTATGCAAACGCAATTTCTAAGCAGCAAGTTGAGAACCCCGATCTCTACGCTGATTATGCCGATGCGCTGGCTCTTGCCAACAACCGCAGCCTTCAAGGCAAGCCCATGGAGGCGGTGATACGAGCGATAGAGCTTGATCCAAATCATACCAAGTCTCTTTGGTTAGCCGGTACTGGTGCTTATCAAGCGAAAGATTGGGCAGAGGCTAAGCGCCACTGGGAGCACCTGCTTAGCCTGATGCCCCAAGGGAGCGAAAATGCACAGATGATTGAGGCTAATCTCAGCGAAATATATCAACTTCTCGGCCAGGCTGCGCCAGAGCAGAGCGACACTCAAGCGGTTGCAAATAGCGCAGTGCATGGCACGGTGGAGTTGGATCCGGCAATCAGCACGCAGGTATCACCTGATGATGTGGTGTTTATCTTTGCTCGCGCTGCCAATGGCCCCAGAATGCCCTTGGCGATCCTTCGTAAGCAAGTAAGTGACCTGCCCATGTCATTCACACTGGATGACTCGATGGCGATGACCCCAGAGATGAAACTCTCCAGCTTCTCCGAGTTGGTGATTGGTGCGCGGGTGAGTAAGTCCGGTACCGCAATGGCAGGTGCAGGCGATATTGAAGGGCTTAGTGGAGTTATTCGGTTATCTGATGGCAATGAGGTGAACCTGATTATTAGTGACATTATTAAATAAATTGCTTGTTGAGGCCCCTGTTTGATCACTCGCCTCTGTCGTCTCAATGTGAAGTGCTGTTTTTTACATTGCAGTGGCAGAATGGGTGAATTGAACCGGGGTCTCGTGTTATATTCAGCTTGAGAATAGTGTGCAAGGAATAAAAAAATGAACCATCGTCTGATAGTGGCAGTAGCCGCAACCGTCGCTCTCTTAAGTGGTTGTAGTGATGCCGATAAAACCGCATCCACTGCGCTGCCTACAGCGGCAGAGGTGGCGGCACAAGCACAGCTGGCACCTTATAGAGTTCAGGAGACCTTTCAAGTGGGCGAGGGTGTCTATGTGCGCTCTGTTGCGGAAGATACCACCACTAACTCGCTCTGGATCGGAACCTCGGTCGGTGTGTTGCAGATCGACCTTCAAACCAATGATATGAAAGCGACCTATACCCGAGAAGATGGCCTTGCCAATGAGTATGTCTTTGCTATCTATACCGACAGTAAAGGGTACAAATGGTTCGGCACAGATGGGGGTGGTATGTCGCGTTATCGTGATGGCGAGTGGAAAACATACTTCCCGATGCATGGTCTGGCGGATTACTGGGTCTACTCTTTTGCGGAACAAAAAGATGGCACCATCTGGGTGGGGACTTGGGCCGGGCTTAATCGTATTGACGGTGAAACTGAAGTTTTCAGCACCTATCTTGAAGAGTTGGTTAATGAGTGGGTTTATGGCTTGGATATTGATGAGCAAGATCGCGTCTGGATTGGCACCGAGGGCGGGGTCAATATGTACGATGGCGTAACTTGGCACGTCTGGACTCACAATGAAGGGCTAGGGGCATCAAATGGGACTTCCCTTCCCGTAAGTGATAACACTGGCTTAGGCACCCGTAGTCGACATGACCTCAGCATCACCACAAATGGTATGGAGACATTTAATCCCAACTATGTCTTTGATATTGAAGTGGCCAGCGATGGTGCTGTTTGGGCAGGCACATGGGGTGGCGGTGTAGGGCGCTATGATGGTACCCGCTGGACAAATTACACCACCACTGAAGGGCTGGCTGGGAATATCGTCTACAGCATTGCAGAAGGACCAGACGGCATGCTCTGGTTTGGTACCAACCGCGGCCTGAGTGGCTTCGATGGCAACCGCTGGTTTACTTACAATAGCAGTAATGGCCTGCTGGATAATAACGTCTACGACATTACAGTGACGCAAGATGGTAGGGTTTGGGTTGGCACACGAAACGGTGTTGCCATACTTGCGCAATGATCGATTTGAAATAGATAAAACTTAGAAGGAAGCAGAAGATGAACTTTAAGACACTGGGGATTGTTGTTGCTGTTGCAGCGGTGGTGGGTGGTCTGGCATACAATGCTGGAAGCAATCAATCCACACCCGCACCGGTCGCCATGCCCGCATCTCAACAGAGTATGTCTACGCCTGTTATGCCAGTGGCTGCAAACGCTCCAACAATGCCTGCTGCATCTCAGCCTGGGCTTCCTACAGGTCATGGTGCTTACGATCGCTTTACCCACTTTAATGTGGGTCAGCGTAACGTCAAAAGCATCTTTGTTGATGGAAATATTGCCTGGGTGGGAACCTCAGGAGGTGTTATTGAGTATGACATGACAACAGGTGCTCACATTTCACACAATGTTAATAGTGAAGCGCTGCTCTCTAACGGCGTTTTCCATGTCAGCAAAATTAATGGAAAAATTGCAGCGGGTACTTATGGCGGTGGTCTCAGCCTCTATGACACACAAAAAGGTAGCTGGAAGAACTACAATATTCCGGAAGGGCTGGGTGATCAGTTTGTTTACGATGCGATGACCACGGCAAATGGTGATGTCTGGGTGGCCACCTGGTCAGGTGCCACCTTGATTCGTGGTGGTGAGCTAGATAACCCGGATGCTTGGGTAACCCATACCGTGAATAACACCAATAATGGGCTGGCCAATGACTGGGTTTATGGGCTTCAAGAGGGTAAGAATGGTGATGTCTGGTTAGCCACTGAAGGTGGTCTGACTCTTTTCCGTGATGGTAAGTGGAGCTCATGGAACCATGACGATGGCTTAGGTGCCAAATATGATGAAGTTAAAGATGATATTAAATTCACCAATGACCCAGGTGATGCCAGTAAGCACCATGCACGTCAAAAAGTAGAGCAGGGACTGGAAGAGGTTGACATTGCGTTCAACCCTAACTACATCATCTCTCTGGTTATCGACGATGACGGCAATGTTTGGTGTGGTACCTGGGGTGCGGGTCTATCGATGTTTGATGGTGAAAAATGGACCACCTATACTCAGTCTGATGGTCTTCCTGCCAATCACATCTTCATGCTGCACAAAGATAAGTTTGGCGACATCTGGGCGGGTACCAGTAAAGGTCTGGCTAAGTTCAAGGGTGAAGGGAAAGGCTTCGATGTTAAAACCAAGCTTGATGGCCTCTTCAGTGACAATGTCTTCTCAATGGCTGAAGCGGATAACGGTTCGGTATGGTTAGGTAGCTTTGGCGGTGTAGCGCTGTTCCGTGAGTTTGATTACTGATAAATAAACACCTTTGCGTTAAAGAAAGGCCCACCCAGTGTAAAACGGGGCGGGCCTTTTTTGTGGGTTTATATCGTTAGCGATTAATTGCTTTTCGCTTTCATCATATCCTGATAGCCACCGGCATTGAGTACATCGGTAAAGCCGTGCTCACGAAGAACCGCTTCAGCTTTTCCTGCACGCCCGCCACTACGGCAATAGAGGACGATCGTGCGTGACTTATCCCCGCCCAGCTCACTGACTCGACTGGCCAGCTGGTCATGTGGAATCAAAAGGGCATTGTAGAGGTGCCCTTGCTGGTACTCTTCGGGTGTTCGTACATCAAGCAGTAGCGCCCCTTGATCAATCAACTCCCAAGCCTGCTTTTCGGTTGAATTATTATCTTCAACCTGGCTACAGCCTGCACTGAAAAGAAGAACGATAATGAGTAGTGAGATGGTGGCAATTTGTGGCATGAAGTAGCTCCTATGATAAGAATATGGTAATAAGCTTATTAACTCGGGAGGTAGACAATAAACTCGAGTAAAGATTCACTCTGTCGGTAAGTTTTTTTGATAGTACGTAGGAGCAAGCTTTAGCTTGCGATAAGCCTTGCGGAAAAACAGTGACCGCGCACCCCCGCTTCGCCATCTGAAGATGGCTCCTACAAATCACTGGTGTCATTGATAGGAGTGCCATCAACCTTTTTACTGAAGCGCTGGTTCTGAGCCGCATAAACAGTCGGCTTGTAGAGGCTCATTTGATAACCGCAAGCCGGTACACTCTTTTTAGTCGTAATGGTAATAAAATAGCGGCTAATAATAGCCCTAGGACAATACCCAGCCAAAAGCCTTGAACCCCCATTGGGGGAAAAATCCACTCGGTGAATGCAAATACATAGCCCAACCCTAAGCCAATACCCCAGTAACTAACGAGCGTTACGAGCATGGTGATGGTGGAGTCATGAAACCCTCTTAATGCCCCTGCGGCTGTCACTTGAATGGCATCAAAAACTTGGTAGATGGCGGCAAAGACTAATAAGGAAGCCGCTAAATAAAGTACATCCGGCTCTTTTGAGTACACACTGACAATATCCACTCTTAAAAAGTAACTGATGACGGCTAATAACAGGCCTAAAACAATCGAAAAGAGAAAGCCTGTGAATAAACTTAAGCGCAATTGATCCGGGTTTTTTTCGCCATAACCTAGCCCTACCCGAACCGTAAGTGCCATCGCAAAGCTGAGCGGAATCATGAATGCAAGAGAGGTAAAGCTAATGGCAATTTGATGGCCTGCGATTACCACAGCACCTAAAGGGGCGATAAAGAGCGCAACCATGCTAAAGAGGCTGATTTCAAACAGTAAGGCAAAAGTGGTTGGAACCCCTAAGCTTAAGATAGGTTTTAACCCCTCACGCCAATGGATGCCCAATAGAGTGTTTTGAAAAGCAAGAAAAGGTTGCGTCAGCTTTGACTTAGCCACATACAAAACTCCCAGCAGCAACATAACCCACATCACAATGCTACTGGCCACGCCACAGCCTGCGGCACCCATGGGTTCAATCGGCCCCATGCCATAGATAAAAATGGCATTTAATGGGACATTTAAAAACAGTGCAAAAAAGCTGATCCACATGGTGGGCAGTGTGGTGCCGAGTCCTTCCCAGAAAAAACGTAACGCTTGATAAAGTGCAATGGCGGGCATACCAAATGCGATGTAAAAAAGGTAATCTTGAGTCAGCTGATAAACCGCATCATTTAAACTTAGCAGCTCTAATACCCACTCAAGGTTCATTAAAACCACTAAACTGAGTCCGCCTAACGGCAAAGAGAGCCATAATCCTTGGTTTAGATAGCGGGTGATTCGCTCCGGCTTAGACTCTCCTAGTGCCTTTGCCACCAACGGTGTAATTGCCAATAAAATACCGGTTGAAAACATAAACACTGGCAACATAATACTGGAACCCAAACCAATCGCCGCAAGGTCATTGGTTCCAACTTGCCCTGACATGATCGTGTCGATGACACCTAATCCTGTTAATGCGAGTTGTGCCAATAAAATAGGCAGCGCCAATTTTAAGAGTAACGTTGCTTCCGTTTTGATAGCTGGCACCTGCACTAATCAAATTTCCTCAGTTTATTCAGTATGTTTATATTTTTTCTTCTCCGTCAGGTATCGTTTTTTCGTGTGGGTATGGAACTATTGTGATGAGTAGAAAAAACACCAACCACTTATAAGCCGAATAAGCAGACACAATCATGGTAAGTATAAAGAGAAGCCTTTTATTCATCAGTGAAATAGAGCGTGCCATCATTCACCCAGCGCAGCAGCAGGCTGCTTAGCTGTGGATCATTGAGGTAGGGGGCGAGCTCGTCGTGGCAATAGTGGGTGTTATCACAAATAATATGCCCAAAACCGACCTGCTCTGGGTTTAATTGGTACTCATCACCATCGATAAAGAGGTTAATGGCACCACTAGTTAGGGTCGTGAAGTTGAATCGGCAGTGGGCATGACGAGTGAGAGGGCTTGTTTTAAAGCGTTGCAAGCACTGCTGGCTGGTGAGGGGTTGCTCCGGTAAATAGCGCGCCATGGGTTGATTCGGTTCGGTTGCAAAGCGGCCAAACCAGCGGCCGACACTTTCACTGTCAAACGGCATCTCTTGCAGTAATTGGGTCACTTTTTTGATTGTTTCTAGGGTGATTTCGCTGCGGTGCTGTTGTACGGTGAGGGCGGGGTCAGAGAAGTGTCGTTTGCCATCGTGTTGTTCCAGTATGAAGTCAAAATAACTGGCAAGTAGCTCGCTTTGCGAGAGTGCGCGGTAGCCAATTGAGTAGGTAAGGCTTTCACCTTGAGCAACGCCATGATGTGCTACACCCGGTGGAAGATAGAGCATATCCCCCGCTTCAAGCGTCCACTCCTGTTCGCTGTGAAATGTTTTCATGATGCGGAGCTCGATGTCATCAATGACGTTATTTTCATCAACCGGCAGGGTGCTTATCTGCCAGTTTTTTCTCCCTTCAACCTGCAGTAAGAAGACATCATAACGGTCATAGTGGGGGCCAACCGTCCCCTGGTCTGGGGAGTAGCTGATCATGATGTCATCCAGCCACCAACTGGGAATGAAATCGAAAACATCGAGCAGTTCGGCTAGTTCGGGTATCTGTTTATTGGCCTCTTGTAGTAGTAAACTCCAGTGGCTCTCAGGCAGGCTGGTGAAGTCACTCTCTTGGAAGGGGCCGTGGCGTAGCTCCCAAGGGTGGTTGCCCCCTTTTTCTATCACGATGCGCGATTCAACCTCATCTTCACAGGCAAGACCGGCTAATTCATCGGCTGTTATTGGTGAGCTGAAACCGGTAAGTGCGCCCCGAATTAACAGTGGTTTTTTTTGCCAGTATTCGGCTAAAAACTGCTGTTTTGAAATGTCGCCAAAAAGTGAGCGAGTGGGGCTGCTTTTCATTGTGTCAGGGCCTAAATAAGTGGGGGTTGGGTGGTTTTACTCGTTTCCATAGCGGCGGGTGAGATCCTGAAAGGCATCGATTCTACGGTCTCTAAAATAGGGCCAGATCCGGCGAACCTGCTCGGTGCGTGCTTTATCAATTGTAGTGACTAATATTTGTGGCTCATCATCTGCACTGCAGAGTAATTCACCTTGAGGGCCACAGATAAAACTACGCCCCCAGAATTGGATGCCTAGCCCTTGTGCGCTGGGGTCTGGCTCATGACCACAACGGTTGCATGATAGCACCGGTAGGCCATTGGCGATGGCATGGCTGCGTTGGATGGTTATCCAGGCATCCTGCTGTCGCTGCTGCTCTGCATTGTCGTCGCTGGGATCCCAGCCTATTGCCGTGGGGTAGAGCAGCAACTCCGCGCCATTCATAGCCATCAGGCGTGCCGCTTCGGGGTACCACTGATCCCAGCAAATCAGTATGCCTAGTTTTCCCACCGAGGTGGCTATCGGTGTGAAGCCGAGGTCGCCGGGGGTGAAGTAAAATTTCTCATAAAATCCCGGGTCATCAGGGATATGCATTTTTCGATAGCGCCCGGCAATAGTGCCATTCGTTTCGATAACTACCGCAGTATTGTGGTAGAGACCGGGTGCGCGGTGTTCAAAAAGTGAAGCGACGATAACAATATCCAGCTCTGCGGCAATGCGCCCCAGTTGTTCGGTGCTGGAGCCGGGAATCGGCTCTGCAAGATCAAAGTGGCGGGTATCCTCTGTCTGGCAAAAGTAGGGGCCGGTATGCAACTCTTGCAACAGCACCAGTTTGGCCCCTTGTCCATGGGCTTCGCGGATGCCTTCAATGGAGATTGAGAGGTTCTCTGCGCGGCTTGGTGCCAGCTGTTGTTGAACTAGCCCTACGGTGAGATGTGTCTTCATGGCGATTACTCTTGCGCTATATTGCTATCAGGGAGAACACCTTCCGGTAGTTGCATGGTAACGCAGTGCAGGCTGCCGAACTGCTGAATCAGTGGTAGCGATGGGATGCCAATGATCTCCCGGTCGGGGAAGCCCTGCTGTAGGCGCTTCAAGGCGCAGTTGTCTTGTGGGTCATGATAGGTCGGTACCAGCACCGCGCCATTTATCACTAAAAAGTTAGCATAACTGGCGGGCAGTTTATCCCCTTTTTTATTATATTTTATCTGTGGCCATGGTAGTGGAATAAGCCGATAGGGTTCACCCTTGAGGGTGCGCATGGATTGCAGCTGCTGTTGCATACGTTTCAGGGCGGGATAATGTTCATCATTAGTATCATCGCAGCTGACATAAGTGATGGTCTTTTCGTCACAGAATCGCGCCAGGGTATCGATATGGCTGTCGGTGTCATCACCCGCTAGGTAGCCATCATCCAGCCACAATACCCGTGATAGGCCCAATATTTTGCACAGCTGTTGCTCGATGCGGGCTTTGCTCATTTCGGGGTTTCGTGTAGATGAAAGCAGGCAGCGGGAGGTGGTGAGTAGCGTACCACAGCCATCGGATTCAATCGCACCGCCTTCAAGTACCATCTCGACCCGTTTAAGTGGGGTGTTACCGAAGGCACCTGCCGTATGCAGATGGGCGGTTATCTGGTTATCCAAATCCGCTGTGAATTTGTCACCCCATGCGTTAAAGGTGAAATCAAGCAGTATGGGTCTGCCCGCCTCTAAAAGGGTGATAGGGCCATGATCTCGCGCCCAACTGTCATTGCTGTCCACAAGGTATAGTTTTATGTTTTCAATATTTACTGCGGATTTTGTCAGCTGTGCGAGGATGTGCCGACGATGTTTTTCATTGTTAGCGCTAATGATGAGCAGCTGGCGGTGGGCAATCTGTTTGGTAATGGCAATAAAGACAGCCTCTACTTGATCGAGGTTTTCTCGCCAGTCGGTGTTAAGGTGAGGCCACGTGAGCATCACACCGCTCTGCGGTGCCCATTCCGCTGGAAGTGTCACCGCGCTGTGGGTTGTTGCTGTCAGTGGCATGGTTGTTCTAAATTTTTCTCAGGTGTGGATAAATACGCACAGATTTAACCGTGTTCCCCTTGGTTTTAATGATGTCGATGGGGTAGCCCGCTAAGCGGAGGCTGGTGCCTGCCTTGGGGATATCTTCAAGATATTCGATAATTAAACCGTTGAGTGTTTTCGGGCCATCGGTGGGTAGGTCCCACTGCATCAGTTTGTTGAGTTGGCGGATATTGAGGCTGCCATCGATAATGTAACAGCCATCTGTTTGTTTATGGATATCTTTATGGGCTGCCGATGGGTCGGAGGTGAATTCGCCGACAATCTCTTCCAGAATATCTTCCAGAGTAATCAGTCCCAACATTTCACCATACTCATCCACCACCACCCCCATTCGCAGACGGTTATGCTGCATCTCTTGTAAGACATTGTGCAGCTGTGAACCCTCGGGCACAAAATAGGGTTCCTGGGTAATGTTGCGAATGGTTTCACGGGTCAGCTCGCCACGCATCTGTTTGTGTAAGGCATTTTTCAGGTGCAAAATACCGACAACATTATTGATATCACCATCATAAACAAGAATTCGGGTGTGCTGGCTGCTGGTCAGTTGTTTAACGATTTTCTCTTCGCTGTTTTTAAGGTTAATGGCGAACACTTCATTGCGAGGAATCATAATATCCTCAACCGTCACTTTCTCTAGGTCGAGAATGCTCAGTAGCATCGCTTGGTGTCGGCGCGGGATCATGGCCCCCGCTTCATTGACTACGGTGCGCAGCTCCTCTCTTGAGAGAGTGTCACTGCTGTTTTTGTCCAAGGCAACGCCAAGCAGTCGAAGCACTGAATTTGCCATTAGGTTGGTGACCCAAACAAGAGGGTAGAGCAGCGTTAATAACGGCCTTAAAATGAAACTAACCGGAAAAGCGAAGCGCTCTGGGTGTCGTGCGGCAATGGTTTTTGGTGCGACTTCTGAAAATATCAGAATGACAAAAGTCAGAATGCCGGTAGCGATGGCGATGCCGGCTTCACCGTAGAGGCGCATGCCGATGATTGTCGCCAGTGCAGAGGCGCAGATGTTGACAAAGTTATTGCCGAGCAGAATAAGTCCAATCAGGCGGTCGGGCGTGCTCAGTAATTTTTGTGAGCGTATTGCACCGCGATTGCCTGATTTGGCCAGATGCTTCAGTCGATAGCGGTTCAAGCTCATCAGGCTGGTTTCAGAGCCAGAAAAAAATCCAGAGAGCACTAATAAAAACGCTAAGATGCCAAAGAGCACCTCAATTGGTATCTCAGCCAAGGATGAATCCCTCAGTTAGTATGGTCAATGTATGTGGGTGGAGGTGGCGGTGAAGGATCATGTTACTGGGCGATGATAATTTCCAAAACCACCTTGCTTCCAAAGTAGGCAAGGAAGAGTAGTGCAAAGCCTGCCAGTGTCCAGCGGATGGCCGTGCGGCCGCGCCATCCGTGATAGTGACGACCCCAGAGCAGGGTGGCAAAAACAGACCACGCAGTAATAGAGAGTATGCTTTTGTGTGCTAACTGCTGGGCAAACATATTTTCGATATAGAGCATCCCAGTCGCCAGGGCGATGGTGTGCAGTACAAAGCCTGTGGCGATAATTTGGAATAGCAGCGTCTCCATGGTCTGCAGCGGCGGCAGGGCGCGTATCAGTCCACCGGGTTTGCGGCTGCGAAGATGCCGATCTTGCAATAGAATGATTAGCGACTGGATAGCGGCAACCGTGAGTGCGCTATAGGCCATGATGGAGATCAGTATGTGGAACTTCAACTCACTCGATACATCGGCTGAGACGATATGGGTACTGGGTATGACTTGCTCTACCAATAGTGTTAGCGCCGCTGCTGGGAGAAATATGACAATCAGACTCTCCAGTGGCAGCCGGAAGTTGGCCAAGATTAGGATCAGAGCAATTAACCATGTGATGAGTGCTGCCGCATTGGTGACACCCAGATTGAGGCCCGGTGCCAAAAAAATATCTTGAGAGAGCGCAGTGGCGTGCAGAAACAGCGCAAGCAATGCCAGTCCCATGATCAGGTTTTTCCCGCAAATTGCGCGGCTGTGCTGAGCGTTGCGTAAGGAATGGAAGCGATAGAACAGTAGCGTGGTGGCTGTCAAGTAAAGCAGGATAGCTCCGATACTGGTAAACGTCGAACTCATAGGGTAATTTTCTATTTGGTTGGTTGTATATGCGAATGATGGCACAACTGCGCAGTGCATAGAAGCGTTTGCTCAGATTACCGTGTTTTTTATCGTGCCACTTTTTAAATATTGTAATCGCTATCAGTGGGTGTGTGGTGCGCAGCTTCTTTTAGTGTAGACTGGGATTACGCACGTTCGTTTCAAATGATCGCTATAATGGGCAATGAGTGCATGTGCCTCAAAATAGATGAGAGCAATTTCATCTTAACCTAAATTTAGCCGGCCTACTCAGGGGTTTTCTAAAAAATCCTGTCGGTATGGTAAAGTCTGGTGAATTATGAAGTTGACAATTTTGGGCAGCAGCGGCGGCATCGGCGGTAAGCTGCGTACCACATCCCTGATGATCGATGATGATATTCTTATCGATGCGGGTACTGGCATTAGTATACTCTCGTTGGCCGAAATGGAGAAGCTGCAACATATTTTTTTAACCCACTCCCACCTCGATCATATCGCCAACCTTCCTCTTCTTATCGACAGTATCTTCGAAAAAATAAAACGACCCATAACCGTGCATGCGCAGCCCGCCACCATAAAGGCACTCAAGGAACATATTTTCAATTGGGTGATCTGGCCAGATTTTAGCTGCCTGCCTAATGCGGAGAATCCCGTGATGCTCTTTAGCGAAATGGTGCCGGGAAAGTTGGTCACTATAGATGATCGTGAGTTTGAAATGATACCGGTCAACCACACGGTGCCGAGTGTGGGTTACTATGTTCGCCAGGGTGAGAAATCATTCGCTTTTAGCGGCGACACCACCACCAACGACACCTTCTGGGCTGGGCTTAATTTGCGTGAGGGGCTTGATGTTTTAATTATCGAAGTCGCCTTTCCAAATTCACAGATAGAGCTATCAAAGGCAGCATTCCATTACTGCCCCAGCTTGTTAGCCAGTGATATTGTCAAGCTGGAGCATACCCCGCGAATTTACATCTCACACCCGAAACCCGGTCAGGAGAAAATGATTGAGGCCGAGCTCAAAGCCTGTGGTGTCTGTGATGAATTTATATGTTTGCAGGGAGACGAATCTTTTACGGTATAATGAGTGCTTTGCACGATTTACTTTTTATTTGTTGTAACGAAAGATAAAGCTCCCATAATTAATGCATTCCACTCGTTACGCTTACTTACTTTTAAACAACAGGGTCTGTTACCACCATGTTTGAAAATTTAACTGATCGCCTTGGCCGCACGCTAAAAACATTGCGTGGACAAGGACGCCTGACCGAAGAGAATATCAAAGAGTCATTGCGTGAAGTGCGCATGGCACTGCTGGAGGCTGATGTTGCCTTGCCAGTAGTGCGTGATTTTGTGGGGCAGATTAAAACGCGTGCCGTGGGCGAAGAGGTGCATAAAAGCCTGACACCAGGGCAGGCGCTGATCAAGATCGTTAATGAAGAGCTGACCGCGCTGATGGGCTCTACCTGTGAAGAGCTGGATCTGGCAGCGCGTCCGCCTGCAGTTGTGCTTATGGCTGGCCTTCAGGGTTCAGGTAAAACCACTTCAGTGGGTAAGCTCTCTCGCTGGTTAAAAGAGCAAAAGAAAAAATCAGTGCTGGTAGTGAGTGCGGATATTTACCGCCCCGCTGCCATCGAGCAGTTGGAGACACTGGCAAAAGAGGTGGGTGTCGAATTTTTTCCAAGTCGTACCGACCAAGATCCGGTGGATATTGCACAGGCCGCTATTCAGCACGCAAAAATTAAGGCAATTGATGTTGTATTGGTCGATACCGCAGGACGGCTGCACATAGATGAAGCAATGATGGGGGAGATTATCCGCCTGCATGAGGCCATTGAGCCAGTTGAGACGCTGTTTGTAGTTGATGCAATGACCGGGCAGGATGCGGCAAATACCGCAAAGGCCTTTAATGAGGCGCTTCCTTTGACCGGCGTTATCTTGACCAAGACGGATGGCGATGCTCGTGGGGGTGCCGCGCTCTCCGTTCGCCATATCACCGGCAAACCGATTAAATTCCTCGGTGTGGGCGAAAAGAGCACCGCACTTGAGGCGTTTCATCCGGATCGTGTGGCATCGCGCATTCTAGGGATGGGCGATATGTTGACGCTGATTGAAGAGGCGCAGCAGAAAGTTGACCACAAAGAGGCTGAAAAACTTGCTCGAAAGTTAAAAAAGGGTAAGAGCTTTGATCTGGATGATTTTCGTGGTCAACTGCGCCAGATGAAAAAAATGGGTGGCATTACCAGCTTGATGGACAAGCTGCCCGGTGTTGCCAGCATACCTAAAAATGTAAAAAGCCAAGTGAATGATAACGAATTAGTGCGCCTTGAGGCGATCATTAACTCAATGACGCCAGGAGAGCGCCGCAAGCCGGAGATCATAAAGGGTTCTCGTAAGCGGCGTATCGCCGCAGGCTGTGGCTTGCAGATACAGGATGTCAATCGTCTGCTCAAACAGTTCAATCAGATGCAAAAAATGATGAAAAAAATGAACAGCAAAGGTGGCCTAGCCAAAATGATGCGCGGCATGGGTGGCCGGATGCCACCGGGTGGTGGATTGCCCCCTGGTGGAATGCCTTTTTGATTCCTAGGAGCTTGTCCGAGAATAGAAGCCGTAGCGAGGGGAAGCCGTTTTGAGTCCATTTTTTCGCCATATGAGGCAAATAGTTGTTCATATTTAACGAAAATGAGCGGGAAAATGGGCCGAAGTGGCTTTTCCGCAGTAGGCTATCTACTCTCGGGCAGGCTCCTAGGGAATCTCTGATTAAGTCTGGATGAATTTAGGCTGAGAGGGAATTGTTCTCATTTGTTCCGAAATGCGCAGTAATAGTCGCTCTTATTGGTGCAATTTTCGGGATAAATGGGGGCGATTTCAGCCAGCATAAAGTATTCATGACTTGATCAGAGCTTCCCTTGAAGGCGGGGTCTAATATTTCTATTTCTATTTTCAGTAAAATTGGGTAAGATACGCGCCCAAATTCATTACGATTCTGTCGACTGGCAGCGTTGTTTAATTTATGTACAGAGAGAGGGTTTTTAGTTCATGGTTACTATTCGTTTGTCACGCGGTGGCTGCAAGAAACGTCCATTTTACAGCATTGTTGTAAAAGATAGCCGTGCTAAGCGTGACGGCCGCTTCATTGAGCGCCTTGGTTTCTTCAATCCAACCGCTCAGGGCGAAGAAGAGCGCCTGCGTATCGACAATGAGCGCGTATCATATTGGGTGGGTCAAGGTGCCCAGACTTCCGATCGCGTTGCTAACCTGCTTAAGTCAGTGGCGAGTGCATAAATTCCCCAGGAATTTTCTACGCGCACGCTTTAATTAGCGTGAGTCGTTGTTTTAAGGCGTTGGCATGAGTCAGGATGAGCAGGATTTAATCCAGGTGGGCCGGATCTCCGGCCTTCACGGTGTTAAAGGGTGGGTTAAAATCTTCTCTTATACCGAGCCTCGAGAAGGTATTCTCAAATACACTCCGTGGCGAGTCAAAGTGGCTGGCCAGTGGCGCGCCTTGAAGCTTAAGGCGGGTCGAGCGCAGGGTAAAGGTGTTGTTGCACACATCGAGGGTTATGATGACCGAGACGTGGCAGCAACATTAATGAACTGCGATATTGCCATCTTGCGTGAGCAACTGCCAGTCGCAAAAAAAGGTGAATACTACTGGTTGGATCTTGTGGGTCTGGCGGTTATCAACGTCGAGGGTTTATCACTGGGTAGTGTTGAAAAAGTGATGCCCACCGGTGCCAACGATGTATTGGTTGTTGCGGGCGTTAACGGTGAAGAGCTACTGATCCCTTTTGTTAAGGATCTCTACGTTCTTGATGTTGATCTAGCGTCGCGATCGATCACGGTCGACTGGCAGCTCGATTACTGATGCGTATAGAGCTGGTGACGCTATTCCCGGAGATGTTCGATGCCATAATGGACTATGGTGTAACGGGACGCGCTGTTGATCGGGGTCTTTTAGAGCTGGGCTTTAATAATCCACGAGATTATGCCACAGACCGCCATCGCACAGTCGATGATCGTCCCTACGGTGGCGGCCCCGGTATGTTGATGAAGGTGGAGCCGCTGAGAGAGGCGATTCAAACCGCTCGTAGCCGAATATCGGGTGAGGCGAAGGTGATCTATCTATCGCCCCAGGGGCGTGTGCTGGATCAGGCTGGTGTCAAAGAGCTTAGTCAGCGTGATAATTTAATTGTTATTGCGGGGCGTTATGAAGGGGTTGATGAGCGCTTGATTCAGTCGCAAGTGGATGAAGAGTGGTCCATTGGTGATTACGTGCTCAGTGGCGGCGAGTTGGCTGCCATGGTGATGATTGATAGTGTGGCAAGGTTGCTGCCGGGTGTCTTGGGTCATCAGGAGTCAGCTGTTCAGGACTCTTTTTATCAAGGGTTGCTGGATCATCCTCACTATACTCGCCCCGAAAAAATGGCCGAGGGCGAAGTGCCGAAGGTGCTGCTGAGCGGTGATCATAAGGCAATTGAGCGCTGGCGACACATGCAAGCACTGGGGCGGACGTGGTTAAGACGGCCAGAATTGCTGGCTGATCATCCGCTTACTGATGAACAACAAAAACTCTTGCATAATTTTTTGCAAGAAAACGAACAGAGTTAAGAATTTTGGCGTATAATGCGCGCATAATTTCGGGAGCAGGAAATGAGCAATATTATTGATCAAATTAACGCGGAGCAGATGGGCCGTAAATTAGTGGACTTCGCGCCGGGTGACACGGTTGTGGTTCAAGTTAAAGTTAAAGAGGGCACGCGTGAGCGTTTGCAGGCATTTGAAGGTGTTTGTATTGCTAAGCGTAACCGTGGTTTAAACTCTTCATTCACCGTGCGTAAAATATCTCACGGCGAAGGTGTTGAGCGTGTTTTCCAGACCTACAGCCCAGTTGTTGCGGATCTTCAGGTTAAGCGTCGTGGTGATGTACGTCGCGCCAAACTTTACTATCTGCGTGGCCTGGAAGGTCGTGCGGCGCGTATCAAAGAGAAGCTGGTTGCTAAGAAGTAATAACCCGCTGTTTTCGCTGTAATGGCGAATAGCGTTAAAAGCAGCTGTCATGAGAAGATGACAGCTGCTTTTTTGTGCCTGCTTGAAAGCTATTCTGAAAAGAGTCCTATTGATAGGTACAGGTGGTTTTGTCCATGAGTGTAATGGATCAGCTTAGCCTAGATCAGCAACAGTTGATTGAACTGTTTATTGATGCTCTGTGGATGGAGCGAGGCCTGAGTGACAACACGCTTGCCGCTTATAAAGCCGATTTGGCAAGCCTATCGGCATGGCTTTATCGCCAGAGCTCGATGGGTTTGCTTGAAGCGAATAACAGAGATCTTTTAGATTATTTGGCCTACCGCGTTCAGCAAAAAACAAGCTCACGTTCAACGGCTCGTATGCTCTCTTCAATTCGTCGTTTTTACCGTTATCAATTGCGAGAAAAGTGCATTGTCGAGGATCCCACTGCGCGTATTGAGGCACCTAAAATTGGACGAAGCCTACCTAGCGCACTATCAGAATCCGAAGTAGACGCGCTACTGGATGCGCCTGATACGCAACGGCCAAACGAACTTCGCGACCGCGCAATGCTGGAGGTGATGTATGCTTCAGGTTTGCGGGTCACTGAGTTAATTGGCTTGCAGCAGTCGCAGATTAACCTGCGCCAGGGGGTTGCGAGGATTTTTGGCAAGGGGTCTAAGGAGCGCATTGTTCCCTTGGGAGAGGAGTCTATTGAGTGGCTTCAGCTCTATTTTTCACAGGCTCGCCCCAGTCTGGCAAAAGGGGCTGCAAGTGAGACGCTCTTTATCTCCTCTCGAGGGACACAAGTGACACGCCAAACATTTTGGTACGCCATTAAGCGTTACGCCCAGCGTGCTGGTATTAGCAAAAAACTCTCACCACACACCCTCCGGCACTCCTTTGCGACCCATCTTCTTAATAACGGCGCTGACTTGAGAGTTGTGCAAATGCTATTAGGACACAGTGACCTCTCCACAACCCAGATCTATACACACATCGCCAAAGCAAGGTTGCAGGCGCTGCATGCTAAACATCACCCCAGAGGTTGATCTGGAGTCTCTGGGTTAGAAACTCAGGTAAAACTATGGCATAGTTACGCGGTCATAGGTAACAGCCCGGCTGAAAAGCGATCAATAACTTAGGTAAATAATATAATGAAGAGAATGCTGGTGGCCATGCTGGCCCTGTTGATAAGCGGCATCACCCTTGCGGATGACGCTGAAAATGATATTCGCCAGGCGATGAGCAAGCTTGCTCCTGACCTGAAATTGGATTCGGTGAAGGCATCACCTATTGAAGGGTTGTATGAGGTGATATTTGGCTCGGAAGTGATCTACCTCTCCAGTGATGGAAAATATCTGATCCAAGGGAGTATTATCGAGACTGCAACCCGCAAAAACCTGACAGAGGATGCGCGCAGTGCGGGTCGTACTACGCTTCTCAATAGTCTGAAAGATGAAGATACGGTGATCTTCGCCCCCGAAGAGACCAAGCATGTCGTGACGGTCTTTACCGATATCGACTGTGGTTATTGTCGCAAGCTGCATGACGAAATGGATGCATACAATGCGCTGGGTATTGCAATCCGCTATGTCGCTTATCCGCGGGCGGGCGTGGGTTCTGCGGCGTTTAATAAGGCGGAGATTGTCTGGTGTGCAGAAGATAAGTTGAATGCTATGACCATCGCAAAAGCGGGTAAGTCACTGGATAAGAAGATTGAATCAGGTGAGATAGTGCTTAAGAAAGATTGTGTCTCACCGGTAAGCGATCAATACATGCTGTCCCGTGCTCTTAATTTGAGCGGTACCCCCGCACTCTTTTTGGAGAGTGGTGAATTGATTCCAGGCTATGTTTCTGCGGAGCGTCTGATTGAAACGCTTGAAAAATAACGAGTGCAACAGGGTTGAACTCGTTTTACTCAGAGACCAACTATGAAGCAGCAGCTACGATTCCTGTTTTCCCCGCTCCTCAGCCGGTTTGAGTCGGGAAACGAGCCATTCGATTACAAACCGTCTAACCGGGCTATTTTGGTGATTTTGGGTAGCCTGTTTGTCGGGCTGGCGACGCTGGTAACTGCATTTTCAAGCGGGGAAGATCTTAGCTATCTCTTCCCGGTGGTCGTTTTTGGTGGTATTGGTGCATTAAGCTTGGTGATCGGTTTTCTTGGTACGGATCGTGCGGTAGCGACGATATGGGGTAGTAAAAGAAAAAAACAGGGGTAACCATTCAGCGCATTCGTCTTCTGCCCCAACGCTTGGTTATTTTCGTGCTCAATCGGTCACATATTCCCTATATGCTCTCTTTTTGCGTGCGAAAAACACCTCAACTTGAGGCAAGGTCTAACTACGCTAAATAGTTACAAATAAGAAAAAATTTTGCTAACAACTTACGCTCACACTACTGTGAATTATGAAAATAGATGCTCTCAGCTATAATATTCATAAGGGGTTCAGTCCGCTTAATCGTAAGTTTACACTCCATGATATTAAAGCATTTTTTAAAAGCACCCATGCTGATATTGTTTTTCTTCAAGAGGTTGTTGGCGAAAATCAACACCATGCAAATTCAGTGGGGCAGTGGCCCGACAACTCCCAATATGAATTTCTCGCGGATGAGCTTTGGCCGCACCACGCTTATGCTAAAAATGCAGTTTATGAAAAGCGCCATCACGGCAATGTCATTCTTAGTAAATACCCGATCATTGAAACAAACCAGATTAATATCTCTAAGAATCAGTGGGAAAAGCGCGGCATCCTTTTCGCCCGGCTTGAAATGCCGGATGGCAAACATCTCGACACCTACTGCGTTCACCTGAATCTATTAGGTAAAGATAGGGCATTGCAATACGCCGACCTCAGGCGAATTATTAAACACTACAGCAGCAACCGCCCCATAATATTGGCTGGTGACTTTAATGATTGGAATAGAAAGGCCACACCAGGGCTTGCGGCTTTGGGGATCCATGATGCCTACAAACGTGTGCATGGACACTATGCCAAGACATTTCCATCACTTTTTCCATTGGTGCCCCTTGATCGCTGCTACACCAACCTTGAGGTAGTGAATGCCAAGGTTCTCTATGAGTGGTCAAACCCCCTTCTATCGGATCATTGTCCTATTTTATTGGAGGTCAAATATGATGCGCACAAAGGTCTCTAAATTACCCTGCGGGATAGTCACGATGCAAAAAAACATACTCTCTCTCTTTATGCTGATTGCCTTGCTGCTGCCTTGGTCAGCTCAGAGTGCACCACTCACCTTAATCTACTCCGGTGACTTTAATGGTGAGCTGGAGCCGTGCGGCTGTAGCGAAGGTGGAAACTACGGGGGTGTGTTGCGGCGTTCAACCACCCTGAAAATGCTGCGCGAAGAGCAGCCTGCTTTGGTCGCTATATCGGCAGGGCAGTTGTTGGCGAATGAGTCGAGAAGGGATCAACTGAAGAGTGAGTATATTCTGAAAGCCTTTTCAACCTTTCAATATGATGCGGTCGCGGTACGCTGGCGAGACCTTGCTTATGGTACGGCGTTTATTGAGGGCTACCACATCCCCTGGCTGGTGGGGAACTGGCAGCATCCCGACAGCGTTGTCACCACATCACGCAAGATTGAACGTGAGGGGGTTACCTTGCGGGTCTTTAGTTGGTTGAGTCCCAAACGCTCCCCCTTTCGGCAGATGGATCAGAGCCAGTGGCTGACGACGGATGATATGAGCACGGTGCAGCAGGGGCTTAAAGAGGCCAGCGAGCGGGGCGAGCTGACGGTGTTATTAACCGCGTGGCCGCTGCGTAAGGTGGAGCGAGAGTTTGATCTTGCTGATGTGGATATTTTAGTGGTGCGTGCGGCGCATGAACTCTTTTCAGAGCCGCAGCTGACGGGGGAGACTCTGGTGTTACAACCAGGCTCTCGCGGTATGCGTCTAGGGCGGCTGGACTTAGAGTTTAGTGATGGAAAAATCGAAGAGTATCAGCATCAAGTGATTGAGATGCCAGAATCTGTCGCTGATGATGAGCGCTTGCGCCCATGGTACGATGAGTACAATGCTAAGGTAAAAGCGGCCTATCTGGCGGAAGTGGCGGTTAAAAAGCGGCTCGCATCAGGTGATCGTGACTATCTAGGTGCCGATGCCTGCGCAAGCTGCCATCAGGCGCAGTTTGAGGCATGGCAGGGTATGAAACATGCCGATGCTTTCGCCACGCTGGAAAATGTCGGCAAGTCGTTTGATCCAGACTGTATTGTTTGCCACACCGTTGGCTTTGATAAGGGGGGATTTATTGACTTTACGATCACCCCGGAGTTGATGAATGTTCAGTGTGAAAATTGTCACGGTGCCGGAAAAGCCCATGTGGAGAGCCGGGGAGAGGTGACAACCCCCAATCAGTCAATGCCGCCGCAAGCGCGATGTCAGCAGTGTCACGTGGGCAGCCATAGTCCTGATTTTAGCTATGATCGTTATTGGCCTAAGGTTGCCCACTGAGGCGCAGGCACAACCGATCGATGTTGATAACAAACAGAAGGTATTCGATGAAATGGGCTAAGTTTTTTCTCTTTTTTCTCTCTCTCTTCTACGCGGTGGCTGCGATCAGCACGCCGCTACAGACGACGCCTCTGAGTGAGCTGGTGGTCTACCCGCAGAACTCCGCACCGGCGAGTGTGGTGGCGAAAAACAACAGCCAGATCTCCACCGAAGTGAGTGGTGTGGTGCAGGCGATATGGGTCGATGTGGGTGATCAGGTTGATAAAGATCAGGCCCTGCTACAGCTTGATGTTTTCAATTATCGTCAGCAGCAGCGGCAGCTAGAGGCGACAATCGAAGGCATCGAGGCTCGTATCGCCCTGGCTGAGTTTCAGTTGCAACAGTCTCAACGCTTAGGCAAAAGCCACAACATTTCAGAAGAGTTGTTACAGCAGCGCCAAACCAATTTGCAGGTGCTTAAAGCGGAGTTAAATGTCCAACAGGCACAATGGGATCAGCTGCAGCGATCTATCGACGATGGCACCGTAAAGGCACCCTTTTTAGGGGTTATCGTTGAGCGTCAAGTGCAATTAGGTGAGTGGGTCACCCCAGGCACCCCGCTACTACGACTGCTGGCGACTGAGGGCCAGCAAGTGCGTGCCGATCTGCACCCACAGGATGCACAACATCTGCACCAGGGGCATGAGTTGAGATTTGAAAGCGGTGGAAAGCAGTACCCATTGCGGCTGAATACGCGCTTGCCGATGCTTCACCCCCAGCAACGCACGCAGCAGGCGCGGCTCAGTTTTACCCATGAAACAGCACTGGTAGGTGCCAGTGGTCGATTGGAGTGGCGAGACCCTCGCCCCACACTACCGGCAACCTATCTACAGCGTCGAAAGGGTGAGCTGGGTATTTTTGTCCTACGGCAGGGCGAGCTGGTTTTTTTACCACTGCCCAATGCACAAGAGGGTCGAGCAGTCAGGGTCGAACAGCTTCCCCTGACGACAGAAGTGGTGCTGGATCGCGTCTTGTTGCAGCAGAGCTTGGAGCCCTAACCCATCATGCTTGAACGCTTCCTGACAAACCATGTATTGGCAAACCTGACTTTTGCTATTGTTCTGGTGATGGGGGTGGTCTCCTACTTTGCAATGCCTCGGGAGCAGGACCCTGAAGTCAACTTTAATTGGATCAGCATCAACACCGTATTACCGGGTGCATCTGCTGAAGATGTCGAAAAATTGGTCACTAATCCACTGGAGGATGCCTTAACTCAAGTGGCCGATGTACGCTTTGTACAGAGCAGTTCCCGGGAGGGATTTTCTGACATCACCATCCGCTTCAATGACATTGATGAGCGCACCTTCGATAAGCGAATTAACGACCTGCGCCGAGAAATTCAAAATAAAGCAAATACCGAGCTGCCGGATACCGCAGAAGACCCCTATATTTTTGAAATCACCTCAAGCAACTCGATGCCGACCGCCATGCTGGTGGTGCAGGGTCTGGAAGATGATGAGCAGTTGCGCCGCCACGCCAACGCCATAAAAGAGGATCTGGAGCGGCTTAAAGGGGTAGATGGCGTTAGCGCTGCCGGACTGCACCCGCCCGAGCTGCGGGTCGAGTTTGATCCGATGAAATTAGCGCAATATGGCGTTGCCGCCACTGCCGTCGCTGATACGATTCAAGCTAATTTCAGAGACCTCTCTGCCGGTGTCATGCTCAACCAGGAGCGTGAGTGGTTAGTCCGCATTCTGGGAGCCAATGCTGACCCTGAATATATCGCAGGGCTACCGATAATGACCGCGCAGGGAGAGGTGCCACTGAGTGTTCTGGCAATGGTCAGTCGAGCACGGGCTGAGGCGCAGCAACGGGTGCGTTATCAGGGGCAGCCAGCGGTGTTGATGGCGATCACTAAAAAAAGCTATACCAATACCCTAGGGTTGGTGGAGCAGCTGAAAGCCTATATTGAAACACAAAACAGAAGCCGTGCGATCGAAGGGGTTCAGGTCTACCTGCTGGATGATCAAACAGTCCCCACCCGTGAAGCCATCAATATTATGCAGACCAATGCCCTGTATGGCTTGCTGATGGTAACGCTGGTCACTTGGCTCTTTCTAGGCTCGCGTATCGCCTTTTTTATCGGTATTGGTATCCCCTTTACACTGGCGGGAACTTTTTGGCTCTTGAATTCAACGGGTTCAACCCTGAATGTTTCGGTACTGTTGGGGTTGGTGTTGGTGCTCGGTATGCTGGTGGATGATGCCGTGGTGGTAGTGGAGGCGATCTATTACCGAATTCAGCGTGGAATGGGTGCCCTGCAAGCAGCACAGGAGGCTTTGGTTGAGGTTTTTACTCCGGTTACGGCGGCTATTGTCACCACCATGGCCGCCTTCTTACCCTTGATGCTGTTGCCCGGCATCCTCGGCGATTTTATGTTTGTTATCCCCTTTGTCGTGACCGTCGCACTGGCGATTTCACTACTGGAAGCTTACTGGCTACTGCCGGTACACGTCTCCATGATGAAGGTCAATTTTAATAAGCCATCAAGGGTGCATCATTACCGAGTCCGTTATACCCACCTGCTTAGAGTCAAATACAGTCGACTGTTGATTAAGGTTTTACGCCGGCCTATCCGCTCTCTATTGGGTGTTGCTTTGGTGATGCTGGCGGCGGTGGGTATCTTTTTTAGCGATATGGTCAAGGTGCAGTTTTTTGCCTTTGACCCGCTGCGCCTCTACTACGTGAATGTGACGATGCCCCCTGGTTCATCGCTGGAGAAGACCCTGGAGCATGTCACCCTGTTAGAGAGCGAGGTGCGTAAACACGTTGATGAATCCGAACTGCGTGGTATCAGTGTTGCTGCGGGCCAGATGTTCACTGAAACAGAGCCTTTTTTTGGCGACCGCTATGGGCAGATTGCAGTCAGCTTGCAGCCCAGAGGGAGAGGGATGCGGGGTGTTGACGAAGTGATTGACTCGATGCGTGCCGACATCCAAAAGAGTGCAGGCAGTGCCAAGGTGGTCATTTTGCGTCTTGCGGGAGGTCCGCCTACGGAAATGCCGATCAAAGTGAAGGTGCGAGGTGAGGCGTTTGAGCAGATACGTCTGGTGACAGACCACTTGGCGAACTACCTGGAGACGTTGCCCGCAGTCAAGGATATTAGTGACGACGATGCACCTGGAAAACAGGAGCTGCGGCTGACGCTGAATCAGGATGCCATCAGACGTGCCGGACTGATACCGTCTGATGTGATGCGAAATATTCGGCTGCTGTTTGATGGTGAGGTGGTCGCCTCAACGCAGGATGGTGGCGAAAAAGTAGAGGTGCGGGTGCGCGCCGTATCCAATGAACATCAAAGTATTGAACATCTGTTGCGTACACCGTTGGCACTGCCATCCGGTGGATACATTCCATTGGGTGAGGTGGTTGATGCCGAAAGCTCGCGGGGTAAGGCAAAAATTCGCCACTACAATTTCCGCCGTGCCATCACCTTAAGCGCCGACCTGGATAAAGGGGTGATGGATACCCTTGAGGCAAATGATCTGCTGAAAACAGAGTGGCTAACCATCCGTGATCAATATCCCGGGGTTAATCTGGATTTTACCGGCGAGCTGGAAGATATTAACGAAAGTATTGAAGCGCTGGCGCAGCTGATGCTGTTCGGCCTTGGCCTGATCTACCTTATCTTAGGTACCCTGTTTCGCAGTTACTTCCAGCCGTTGATGATCTTAGCGACCGTCCCCATGGCATTTGCCGGTGTCATTTTTGGCCTGTTAGTGACCCAAAATCCACTGAGCCTCTATACGCTTTATGGTGTAGTAGCCCTAGCGGGTATCGCCGTTAATGCCGCCATTGTGATGATCGATGCTGCGAATACCCGCCTTGGATCGGGGATGAGCGTGCTGCACGCCACCGTCTATGCTGCAAGACGGCGCGTAGTGCCGGTACTGATCACCTCGCTGACCACCATCGCCGGACTCTTCTCACTGGCAACCGGCATCGGCGGAGACTCATTGATGTGGGGGCCTGTCGCCTCCGCCATTGTCTGGGGGCTTGGCTTCTCAACCGTGCTTACACTATTTGTTATTCCACTGCTCTACTGTATCTTTATGGGCAGAAGTAAGCCAAAACACCTCTTTGTTGGGCAAGTTGAGTGATGTACTCGCTCCGTTTAGTCTAATCCTGTAAGCACAGGGGTGGTTATTGAAACAGGACAGGAACAAGGTATGAACTCAAGAAGAAATGCCCCGTGTATTTGTGGAAGCGGAAAAAAATTTAAAAAATGTTGTGAAAAAAAGAAAAATCGGCGTTCTGCTAGCCCTTCAGATGTAGAGTTTAACCCGCTTGTTAATCTCTACAATTTAGGTCGTTACAGTGAGCTGGAGCGAGGGAGCCGTTCTCTGATTGAGCAATTTCCAGACGCAGGCCTTGCTTGGAAACTTTTGAGCGTGGCCTTATTGATGCAGGGGAAAGCGGCACTGCCAGCGTTTCAGAAAACGGTGCTGTTGATGCCTGGCGATGCTCAGGCGCATTTTAATTTAGGCTCTGTTTTGAAGAATTTGGGTCGCCTTGAAGAGGCGATAGCTTGTTTTCGTAGGGCGCTTAAAATTAACCCCGCTTACAGTGAGGCATTAAGCAATATGGGCAGCGCCCAAAGTGATCTTGGCAAATTCACTGAGGCGGTGGCTAGCTTTAGTCGAGCGCTGAAAGTTGCTCCAAACAGTGCCATAGCGCATAACAATATGGGGATATCGCTGAGGAAACTTGGAAAAACAGTTGAGGCGGTGAATAGTTTTAATTGCGCGTTGAAGCTCAACTCCGGCTATGTTGAGGCGATCAATAATTTGGGCAATGCTCAGATTGATCTTGGTCAATTCAGTGAAGCAAAGGATTGCTTTGAGCGTGTATTGGCAATTGACCCTGGCAATGCAGCGGCTTATTGCAATTTGGGTAATGCTCAAACCGAACTTGGGGCGCTTAATGAAGCGGTTGATTGCTTTAGGCATGCACTGACCATTAATCCAAGATTCTCAAAAGCATTAAATAATTTGGCTAATGTACAGTGTGATTTTGGTCAGCTTGACAATGCGATAGAGAGCATTCGTCAAGCTTTGAAAATAGACCCTGAATTTCCTACGGCCTTT
The DNA here is from genome assembly GCA_026989455.1 of Chromatiales bacterium. Taxonomy (GTDB): domain Bacteria; phylum Pseudomonadota; class Gammaproteobacteria; order RBG-16-57-12; family RBG-16-57-12; genus JAFLJP01. Next base: position 58,564 of record JALSJH010000022.1, read on the forward strand.
AGTAGTCTGCTTTTTCTGCAGAACTACTCTGCCGCGCACATCTCCCCCTCTTTTTTAGAGGACGCTGATCAGTATGGTCAAATGGTCACTAAAAAAGCGCTATCGCCATTTACTTCATGGCGGTGTGCCGCTTCTCCCGAGCGATTGCGTGTCGGTATTGTCTCAGGAGATTTGCGTGCTCACCCTGTTGGATATTTTTTAGAAGGGCTGTTGGCTCAAATAGATCCTACAAAAATTGAGTTAATTGCTTACCCTACTCACCCCAAGTCTGATGAGCTCACTGATCGTATAAAGCCGCTATTTAGCAGCTGCAAACCACTGTTTGGCCAAAGTGACCAAGCCGCTGCAGAGCTAATACAGGGAGATGCGGTACATGTTTTGATTGATCTTTCTGGGCACTCGATACATAACCGGTTGCCGGTATTTGCATGGAAACCTGCGCCGGTGCAGGTGAGTTGGTTGGGCTATTTTGCAACCACGGGCGTGAAAGAGATCGATTATCTGTTAGCCGATAAGATCTGCGTACCCGAAGAGCGGCAGGGTGATTTCAGTGAAAAGGTGTGGTATTTGCCGGATACTCGATTGTGTTTTACACCACCAGAGGGCGCGTCTACAGTCGTAACCCTGCCCGCGTTGAAAAATGGTTTTATCACTTTTGGTTGTTTTCAGGTCTTAGCAAAGGTTAATGATGAAGTGCTTGATGCATGGTCAAAGATACTCTCTGCTTTACCCGATGCTCGCTTGCGTTGGCAATGCAAGCAATTTGCAAGTGCTGATGTGGTGGAAAAGGTCACTCAACGCATGCAGCAGCATGGAATCAATCTTGAACAGGTTGATATGTATGAAGCAATATCTCGAGAGGCTTATCTGATGTCACACTCTAATATCGATATGATATTGGATACATTCCCCTACCCCGGGGGGACGACAACGTGTGAGGCGCTATGGATGGGGGTGCCGACACTGACACTGGCTGGGGAGGCGCTGCTGGCCAAGCAGGGGGAGAGCATAAATAGGGTCGTAGGATTAGATGAGTGGGTCGTGAGCAGTGCAGCGGACTACATTGAAAAGGCGGTTACCTTGACTAACGATCTGCCTCGGTTGGCAGCACTTCGTTCTGGGTTGCGTGAGCAAATTAGCTCATCACCACTGTTCGACTCTGCTCGATTTTCAAGGAATTTAGAAAATGCATTGTGGGGAATGTGGCAGGGGCGAGCTTAGCCCAAATAACTCATGAATTATCCGGGTTAAGTCTCACTCCATTGGTATGTTCGTCTAGCTCTGAAAAGAAGTCGTCACCCTGCTGGATGGTGCGCCGCTCACTCTTGCGGCGCTCTGTCTTGCTCCAGGGACGCTCGCGCCAATTGACTGCGCGTCGCTCATTCATATACCCCCGAGTGTGGTGCTCTCTTACAATCAACCGGTGACCCTCTACGGTTTTTAAGTTGAGCCGTCGAATGGCGAGCAGTGCAATTTCATTGGTTTCAATGTGTACCACAAAATAGCGCCGGGGCTTACCGGATACCCGTTTTATAATCTGCTTGACCTGTACTTTGTGAATGCCTAGGCGTTTCCAGAAAAAAAACTTCTTTCTGGATTTTGCGATTGTTCTAATGAAAAGCTGCTGTATGGTCGCCCTAGTAAAGCGGGGTGGGGCGTTTCCGACAAAGATATCCAATAGATTGACTCCGGGCTTATGTGGATAAAATACTCCTGTATTGTCGGCGTTTTCTGCTGAGAATGTAGTGCTAATTTTAAGCTATGTTGGGTTTGGGTTGTGAGTAGCCATATGGTTCATAGGTTCTGTTCTTTGCTGGGAGATTTGGCGGATTACAGATCGGCAGTGTGAGCTATACTGGTGGGGCGAGGTTTTTTTTGTGAACCTCCTTGCCGCATAGAGGTGTTCGCGGTGAGTGGTAATAGTGGGCGCTGGTGTTTAGTCGTTGTGGTTATGCGGCTTCAGGTGTAAGATTAGAGGGTTCTAATTTAGAATTGATCTAGATAGCTTGAGTTGAGTGGAATTTTACGGCGCGATAACTGAATTTAATTTTTAAATTCAGAGTGACAGTAGAGAGAGTGCAATGGGGTTTTTCAGTAAAAAAACATCTATTCTTTTGTTGATGGCGCTGCTGGTGCCTCTTCACGCGACTGCCGAAAGAATTTCAGATATCACTAACACAAAGCATAATCTTTCAATATCCAGCCCTGGGACGGTGAAGGCTGATATCGAGAATGAGCTTTGTGTTTTTTGTCATACCCCCCATAGTGCCAATATCAGCGTGCAAGCACCGCTTTGGAATCGTGCCATATCGGGTGCTACCTATGAGATGTACAGTTCGAGCTCAATGGAGTCGAGTGTGCCGGCAGCACCTTCTAACTCTTCGAAGCTCTGTTTAAGTTGCCATGATGGTGTGCTTGCGGTCGGCTCTGTCAATGTCCTTAACGGCCAGTTTACCGATCAGGTGGCAGAGAGTGAAGATATTGCCATGAGTGGAACCGGCCTTGCGGGTGTTATGCCGGATGGCTCGGGTGCTAATAGCGGTTTTACCCGTAACTTGGGGGTAAACCTGACCAATGATCACCCCATCTCATTTGCCTACGATAGTACGCTGGTTTTAAATGATGGCGAGTTACGTGATCCACTGGCAACACCCGCTATTGGTGTGCGCTCGCCGGGTGTGAGGCCGAGCATTCCGTTGATTGTTGATCATGTTGATGGTGCTGCCAAGCTTGAATGTGTGAGCTGTCACGATCCCCATATTCGGGACGACACGGGAGAGGATATTAAATTCTTGCGTCTGAATCGTTTCCAGAATAACGCAGCGCCCGTTAACAGCGATTTTAATGCGGATAATGATATTATTTGTCTGGCTTGCCACAATAAAGAGGGGTGGACCTATTCCGCGCATGCCAATGAGTTGGTGGCGGATGAGGTCTACACGGCCACGGCAGCAGCACAACGTGACTTCCCCAATGCGATTCCCGTGTGGCGAGCGGCCTGCCTGAATTGCCACGATACGCACACGGTGCAAGGCTCTAGGCGTTTGCTGCGAGAGGGGACGGATAGCACCACATCGCCTAAATCTGGGGGCGGCTCTGCTATTGAAGAGAGTTGTTACCAGTGTCACTCAGCTACTGGTGCTACGCTCACCTCTCAGGGGCTTAATACTCAGGTTCCCGATATAAAAACAGATTTTATGCTAGCTCGGCGTATGCCCATTGCAACGTCCGATCAAGCGGCTACAAGCGAAGTGCATGATATCGGTACTCAAGGAGTAGGTTCGGGTAAAGATTTTCTTGAGTCTCCGCTGCTACTGGGTAAGGGTAATTTGGTTAATCGCCACGTTGAGTGTACCGATTGTCATAATCCTCATCGGGTGACTAAAAAACAGTTGGCCAATAGTGACCCTAGCTTACCTGATAGTAGCGGCACCCATGTGCATACGGCAGGGGTTATGCATACCAATATTGCTTCTGGTGTGTTGCGAGGTTCTTGGGGGGTAGAGCCGGTCTATGTTCAGACCGAATTCAATACTTCTCCCATCAATTTTGAAATTAAAAAAGGACTCCCTGGAGCCACTATGAACGTGACCGATGGCTGGGTGAGTCGTGAATATCAGGTCTGTTTGAAGTGTCACTCTAATTACGGCTTTGATGATGCTAATCCGCCTCAATTAGGTTCGTTTATCGGTGGAACCCCCTCAGGCACTAACGGTGTCACGGAGTACACCAATCAGGCGATGGAGTTTCAAGCGCCTGTTAACCACCAAGGTGAGGGTACTGCGCTGGGTACGGGTGCTCACGCCAATTATGCTACAAACAACCACCGCTCTTGGCACCCGGTGATGGGTGAGACTGGCCGTACCCCGGTTGAGCGGGGTGGGCTTGATGCCAATATTTTCTTGCCGCCTTTTAATACCGGGGTTGGCTCCCAAACCATGTATTGCTCAGACTGTCACGGTTCGGATACGGCGGCAGGTACCGTGGTTCCAAATGGTGGTGAGAATGGTAATCCTTGGGGGCCACACGGCTCCAATAACAACTTCCTGCTTAAAGGTGGTTGGGATAATGAAACTGGCACTGGGCGCGCGGGTGATCTTTGCTTTAAGTGTCACAGCTACAATGACTATGCAGATCCTAATAATAATAACCCTCAGTTAAGTGGCTTTCGAGGCAGTGGCGGGCGTTGCGGGATGTCTTCAGCATTGATTTCAAGGAATCTGCACACCGCCCATGCGCGGCGTCTTGGTCGCATGGAGTGCACCTGGTGTCATGTGTCGGTGCCCCATGGCTGGAAAAACAAAGCCTTGCTGGTTAACCTCAATGATGTAGGCCCCGAGGCGGGTTTGCCTGCGGGTACGAGTGTCTCTACACCGTATACCAATGGGCCGTATTACAATCAAAGCATGTTGAAGGTTACCAACTTTGCGGTGAGTGGTAGCTGGGTTTCATCTGACTGTACCAGTCGTATGTGGATGATGATGAGTTGTGGTAACCCGCCTTAGACTGAATGATTCGTAAGTTATACGCACTTTCACTTGTCCACTGATTTCATGGAGCCTTCCTCATGGAGACTCTGGAGAAGTGATTGATGCTACCTTCTTCGCCCCCACCACCATGCGTGATTTTTATAAAAACCTCTAAGCTAATGGCCGGAAAAACACTCCTCTCTGATTGCCTGTCTTCTGTTTATATAGGCTATTTTCAACCCATCCAGTTCACACCCAGCATAGCAAGGTGTAAGAAGCTTGGGTGGGTGGTGGGTGGCTCCTCTGTTTTCTGATCATTGGTAATCGTAGATGAATAGTATTGAAACTATCGATTGGCTTTAGGGTTGAATCGTATATACTCTTGGCTTCGACGAATTCAATCAACCACAGCAGGAGTGAGCTGACTATGGCAAAGAAATATGATGCCGGTGTAAAAGAGTACCGCGATGTGTACTGGGCTGCGGATTATGTTCCGCTTGATACTGATCTTTTGGCATGCTTCAAGGTTACACCTCAAGATGGTGTACCGAATGAAGAGGCTGCTGCTGCTGTTGCGGCTGAGTCGTCAACAGGTACTTGGAGTACTGTATGGTCAGAGCTATTGACCGATATGGAGTTCTATAAAGGTCGTGCGTATCGCATTGAAGATGTTCCCGGTGACAAAGAGGCTTTCTACGCGTTCATCGCATATCCTCTCGATCTGTTCGAAGAGGGTTCAGTTGTCAACGTATTGACTTCATTAGTAGGTAACGTATTCGGCTTTAAAGCGATTAAGTTCCTGCGTCTGGAAGATATCCGTTTCCCAATCGCATTTGTTAAGACTTGCCTCGGCCCACCAAGCGGCATCCAGGTAGAGCGTGACAAGTTGAATAAATACGGTCGCCCAATGCTGGGTTGTACTATCAAGCCTAAATTGGGTCTTTCTGCTAAAAACTACGGTCGTGCTGTTTATGAGTGTCTTCGTGGTGGTCTTGATCTGACTAAAGATGATGAGAATGTTAACTCTCAGCCGTTCATGCGCTGGCAGAATCGTTTCGAGTTTGTTGCGATGGCAGTAGAGAAAGCTCAGGCAGAGACAGGCGAAGTTAAGGGTCATTATCTGAATGTTACGGCTAATACACCTGAAGAGATGTATGAGCGTGCTGACTTCGCTAAGGATCTGGGTCAGCCAGTTATCATGCATGACTTCCTGACAGGCGGTTTCACGGCTAATGGCGGTTTGGCTGCATGGTGTCGCAAGCACGGTATTTTGCTGCACATCCATCGTGCAATGCACGCAGTAATCGATCGTAATCCTAAGCATGGTATCCACTTCCGCGTGCTGGCTAAATGCCTGCGTCTGTCGGGTGGTGATCATCTGCATACCGGTACGGTTGTTGGTAAGTTGGAAGGTGATCGTGCTTCAACACTGGGTTATGTTGATCTGCTACGTGAGTCATTTGTTCCTGAAGATCGTCGTCGTGGTATCTTCTTCGACCAGGATTGGGGTTCAATGCCAGGCGTATTTGCAGTAGCTTCAGGTGGTATCCATGTATGGCACATGCCTGCGCTGGTTAACATCTTTGGTGATGATTCAATTCTACAGTTTGGTGGTGGTACACAGGGTCACCCATGGGGTAACGCTGCAGGTGCAGCTGCTAACCGTGTTGCTTTGGAAGCGTGTGTTAAAGCGCGTAACGAAGGTCGCGAACTGGAGAAAGAGTCAAAAGATATTATGGAAGGCGCTGCTCGTAATAGCCCAGAGCTTGCGGTTGCGATGGAGACTTGGAAAGAGATCAAGTTTGAATTCGAAACGGTAGATAAACTGGACCTTAACTGAGTTTGTCAACGTCATCAAAGATTAGGAGAAAGCAATGATTTCAAATAACACTATGGGTGATTATCGTACTACCCAGACTCTGGAAACTTTTTCTTTCCTGCCACCGCTGACACAGCAGGAAGTTCATGACCAGATTGCTTATATGATCGCTGAAGGTTTAACCCCTGCGATTGAGCATGAAGATCCATCAAAAGCCACTAGCTACTACTGGACTATGTGGAAACTTCCCTTCTTCGGTGAGAAAGATTTGAATGCAGTGGTTGCTGAGCTTGAGTCTTGTCACCGTACATACCCTGATCACCATGTTCGTCTGATCGGTTATGACAGCTATACCCAAAGTCAGGGTGTTTGCTTTGTCGTATACCGTGGTAAGACGTGGTAAGACGTGGTTGATGGATTGGCAGTGGAGCTAACGTGTTAGTTAGTTGCTGCCAATCAGGGTTTGTCAGTAATAGATGGGGTAATAGTAATGGCCATTAAAGATTTATCAGGACGTAATGCCGCCAAAGCCCGTCGCGATGCGCAACTTAACGGCTCCGCGACACTGCCGGCTAAGGCCAGCTCGAGCACTGCTCCACGGGTTCGCCCAAAGAGAAGTGCAAGTGCTGATAGCCAGCCCTCGGTCACTGTGACAGCCAAGCCAACTATTAGTAATGCACCTCGTGCCAAAGTGAAGACAGCGAGTGCCGGTCGTGAAGCATCACGCTCACGCCGTCACGCGATGTCTTCTCGCGGCAAGAGTGGCGTTGCCAGTAGTGATCGTCAGCGTGTTTTGGATGTTGCGCGCACTGCTCGTAAGAGTGCTCAAACTCAAGATTGCGGTTGTGGTTGCAAAGGTAAAGGCGATTGTGGTGATGCCGGTGTAGCAGTGAATTCTGCGCCAGCGGTATCAACAGCAAATGCATCGGCAACACCGCGCCGCAGTCGCCATGATATTAAGGTGGTAACGGCGAGTAGTGCGGGTCGCATCAATTCAAAAATGCGTCGCGATGCGATGGCAGCACACGGTAAAACAGGTGTGGATAGCTACCGTAAAGGGGTTAGTTCAGCGCAGATGGTGCGCAAGCAAAACCCTGATATTACCGGTCGTGAATTGGCGCGCACCGTGCGTGCTCAGCGCAGTGTTAGTGGTGGCAGCCAGAGTGCGGCGCGCTCGACAGGTCGCCGCCGTCCGGAACGCCCTGGGAGAGACGTGAGTGGCACCGTTGTGTCGCACAGCGAAAAAACCACGGGTGATGAGACGGGGCTTTGTCGTTCAGTGACGGGGACAGACTACTTCTCAAGTGAGGTTTTTACTGAGTTTTGTCAGGACGAGGCACCTAATGTGCCGCGTAAAGTCGAAGCCAGTGAGAATCTGAGTGGTGGAGTGATTACCGCGAGTGGCAAGGTAGGTCTTAGCGAAAAGGTGACGGGTAATGATCGCGGTAGTTGTAATGCGGTTACCGGTATTGAGTATGTGGGTCGTGAGCAGTATGACAACTTTTGCAGCAGCAAGCCTGAGCCAGGCAGTGCAAAAGTAAGCTTTTCACAGACAACGCGTGGTCAGGTTGTATCGGGTTCCAAGCCAGCAAGATCAGATCGGGTTAGTGGCAACGAAGCAGGTTCATGCGAAGTTGTTACCGGCACGCCCTATACCGGTACTGAGCACTATCAAAAGTACTGTGATACGGGCGCTGTCAAACAGGTCAAGCTGCGCACTGTGCGCCCTGCTGTTAATGCCGGGCGTGATATTACTGGTGTTCAGCCAGGTGTTACCAGTTTGACGGGTGCTGGCAAAGGTGTCTGCAGCGAAGTGAGTGGTACTGCATATCTTGGTGCCGAGCAGCAGGTTGAAGCTTGTGGTGTGTCACCAGCGGCAGTAAATGAGCCAGACTTTCCGCAGCCATTGACGGATGCCCCTTGGGGTGCGTTCAGTGTAGTTGCTCCCGCTCAGGCGAGTCAGCCTGTTCAGGAGAGTCGACCAACAGCGATATCGGATTCAGTTACCGGTATTCGTTATGAGCAAGGCCGCGTCAGTGGTACTTTCTCTCTTGGTGAGGGTAAGATTACCGGAACTGAACAGTTTCGTTTTGGTAATCCAAAGAGTCGCAACGAGACAGTAGCTACTAGTGCGAAAGCTGCACCGGTGGAAGATGTCGTCTCAAAAGTGACAGGTGAAGGTCTTGATGCAGGTTTGAAAATAACCGGCAATGATTGGAACCGAGGTGATCGAGTGACGGGAACGGAAGGTAGGTCTGCGGTTAAGCGCAACCCTACACGACGTGGCCCTGTTAGTGCGATGCCTTCTTCAGAACCTAAGCGTAATGAAGATGTTGATCGTAATGATATCAACGTTACCGGTGGAAGTGGCAGCACAGAAAGTGGTGCCCTGGTGACGCTATCAGGCGGTGCCCGAGGGTAATCGCAAAGCGATCTATAGTGTCGAGTGGTGAGGCGCAGTTTGTGCCTTGCCCCTCAGCTCTTAAATGAAGTGATGTTTAACAAGAATTTTGGGTAGGCGGGTTGAGAATGTTCAACAAAAAGACAAAAAGCAGGCGTCCAATGCAACGGCAGCAGTCGATGCAGCGGAGTGCGCAGCCCCCGGGCCACGCGTTAGCCAGTGGCACTTTGTCGAATAATGCACTGCACCCGTTTACCCGCAGTGCTGAAAATAGCCGCCTGTTTGCGTATGAGCAGCAGGTGAAGCAGGCATTTTCAGCTATTGAACCTTTTTTGCAGCGTCTTTCGGCGATGCAACATGAGGCCGATTTTGAGGCGCGTGCCCAGCAGCTTGCCAGTAGTGAGCTTGGATTTGAATTGCCAGCAACACTACTTGTTGATAGCTGGATTAAACCATTGGATATTGGTCAGCTTTACGCATGGTGCGTATTTGAGACCTTCCGCAGCATGTCGGATGATTTTTTTGATAGCAAGCCGTTGGCGGATGGTGATGATGCAGAGTTTCAGGCATTTTTAGAGCAGTGTGGCTTTCATACATTGGATGTTTCGCCCTGCGCTGATGGTCGTTTGGCTCACGTTATTCGTTATGTGTTACGTCTGCCATATAGAGCAGTCCGTCGTAAATCATATGCGGGTGCCATGTTTGATGTTGATGATAGCTTGCAGAAGTGGAGTGAAACGGAGATGCGTCGCTACCGCGAAGGGTATCCGAATCAGGCGGATGCGCCGACCCGCTATCTGAAAGTTGCAGTTTACCACCACAGCTCAAGCCAGCCCAACTGCGAAGGATGTGCAGCGCATGGCAGTGATACTCAGCGAGCGGCAGATGCCGCGCTGGAGCGTCTAAAGGATTTTCGTCAAGCTGTGGAGAATAGTTTTTGCTGTGGTGCATCAATCGACTTGTTGCTGATTGGCCTAGATACGGACAATGATGTGATTCGCCTGCATCTACCTGATGCCGATGGTGAAATAGACGCTTCGAGCTATATCGATGCGGCTGAGCTGCATCAGGCAACAAAAAGTGCCTCAACGAGCGGTGCTGAGACAGTTATTAGTGAGTACTTAAAAGCACAGAGTAGCTCGTTGCCCAGCGAAGGCATGGTGCAGTTGGCAGCCCGTCTTTTGTGTGGCAATTTGTCACAAATTGATTATGTGCGCCAGTACCACAGCGGCTGCTATCAGGATATTGGGCATCAAGAGTGTTTCATCGGCATGGGAATCGGTTTTGAAGAGGTTCAACTGCGCAACCTAACTTACTTCGCCTATCTGCAAACGGTAGAAGAAGGGGCTAAGGATATGGATGTGGGTATCAAAATCTTCACTGGGCTGAATGCCAACCGAGGTTTGCCGATTCCAGTGGTGATTCGCTATGACTATCACAGCCATGTGCCGGGCGCGAGAGCGCGGGCTGAGGGGCGTTGCCATCAGATGGATGCAGCGCTACGCAGCCGCTTTAGTGAGTACGCTGAGCGCGGCCTTTTGCACACCTTGTTGATGGTGCGGGATTGCAGTAACGATGCCAAAGCGGAGACGGTTGGTAGTTCTCTGAAACTAAATGAACAGGTAGCTCACTAGTGAAAATTTGTAAGGTTGAAAAACCCCTGGTGGCGACAAACCGCATCCCTGGTATGGAACACAAGCATCTGCAAGTTGTGCTGGATGGAACTACCCGTATGGTCGCTGTGGATGCAGTTGGTTGTAATCCGGGTGATTGGGTGATTTGTGTAGGCAGTTCTGCTGCTCGTGAAGCGGCTGGAAGTAAAGAGTACCCGAGTGATCTGACTATTGTTGGCATTATCGATTATTGGGGTGAGGCCGCGGACTGATGGAGATCTTGCAAGTGACGGGGTCACTGGTTTGTACTTTGCGCCACCCGGGGCTTTATCAAAATAGCTTGCGGGTGTTGCGAAGCAGTAGTGGCAAGTTGCAGGTTGCAGTAGATACCTGCGGTTGTCGTGATGGCAACTGGGTGTTCGTAGTGAGTGGTTCTGCCGCACGTTATGCATGCGGAGATCCGACACTGATGACTGATCTTACGATTGGTGGGATTATCGATTTTTGGGATGAAGAAACAGGACAGACGGAGCCGTCTGCCGAAGGTAGTGCTCTAAGTTAGGGTGCGAGAATTTTAAATTAACAAGTAACGATTTACCAAGACGGAGATAGAGCAATGAGCGAAAACAATTATGGTATTGCACTGGGCATGATTGAAACACGCGGTTTGGTTCCTGCTATTGAAGCAGCAGACGCAATGACTAAGGCTGCTGAAGTACGCCTGATTGGACGTGAGTTTGTTGGTGGCGGTTACGTGACCATTCTGGTTCGTGGTGAGACTGGCGCTGTTAATGCTGCTGTCCGTGCGGGTGCTGATGCCTGTGAGCGTGTGGGCGATGGCCTGGTTGCTGCTCACATCATTGCACGTCCACACAAAGAAGTTGAGCCTGTGCTGAGCATGAGCATTGGCGCTAGCTAAACCACCCTGTAACTTTAAATTTTTTGATTAATGAAGGAGTATCACCATGGCAAATGAAACATATGGTATTGCACTGGGCATGATTGAGACCCGCGGTTTAGTTCCTGCTATCGAAGCAGCGGACGCAATGACTAAAGCGGCAGAAGTACGTCTAATCGGACGTGAGTTTGTTGGCGGCGGTTATGTGACTATCTTGGTTCGTGGCGAAACAGGTGCTGTTAATGCAGCTGTTCGTGCAGGCGCTGATGCTTGTGAGCGTGTTGGTGATGGCCTTGTGGCAGCACACATCATTGCGCGTCCGCACAAAGAAGTTGAGCCGGTACTTGGTAGCAAGTAAAGGCAATACGGCGATGAGTCGGGATATGACTGGAAGTTCTCCCTCTTTTTTATTCCAGTCATCTCCGACTCAACATCGTTTATAGAGAGGCGTCTAAAATAATGACACAGGATCCAGTAGTTCTCGGATATCTGGGACGCGCACTAAGCTTTGAGTTGTCTGCGGTACAGCAGTATATGTCGCTGGCAAAATTATTAGAGCTACGTGGTATGCCTCAGGCCGGGAAAAAATTCCGACATGAAGCAATGACTGAGATGGAGCATGTAGAGCGCCTGATTGGTCGAATGCTGGCTTTGGGGGTTTCACCCAATACCAGTTGTCTAAAACGCCCGCGCCTTAACGGTGCATTGCCAGAGCTGATTAAACACATCAGTGATTTGGAGGGTGAGATTATCAACTTTTATGAACAGGCGGTGCTCTATTGTAGCCAACGCCAGGATCATGAAAACCGAATTTTTTTTGCAGCATTGCTCAAAGATGAGCAGCAACATGCTACTGAGCTTAATAGCTGGTGGCAGGACATCATGGAAGGTAAAGCCATTTAGCATATAGATAGTTGAGTTGATTGAGGAGAGACACCATGGGCTTGAATTGGAGTTTGCGAAAAAACCCAGTACGCCTTGAATGCCGTGTTGAGTTTTCTGATTATGATGAGACTCGTGATTTTCTTGATCGGGCTGCGGAGTTAGCGGAAAAGCAAGGGTATTATCCTGATATGAGCTTTGGCCGGACTCACGTCTCAATAACACTGAGTCCGTTGGATGACTCAGGTGTCATCAGTGATGAGTTGAAAAACTATGCCGATTTGATGGATGAGTTGGTTCCCACTGAGCAGATTGTCGACCAAACCAAGTGATTAATGGCAAAAGGATAACAAAATGACTGTTAATGAAAAAAATGTGGCTGGCTCAAAAAGCTCCACAGCAGCCGCAAAGCCCGCGACCACAAAGAAAGCCCCGGCAGTTACCAAGCCGCAGGTTAAAAAAACGCCCTCCGCTAGCCGCACTAAACCAAAACCTTCAACCGCTACGGTCGCGCCCAAGAAGCCTCAGGTTAAAAAGCCGACTTCTGCAGCCGCAACAAAATCACCTGCCAAAAGAGTGACTCCCCGTACTAAGGCTCAGCAGCCAGAAAGTTCAGGCTCACTCTCTGCTTCTCGCCGGGTTTGGCCTGACTAAGATAGTAAACGTGTTGTTGCGTTGATAATTCGTAACTATTCAGTGTGTTTAGATTTTGCTTCAAATCAAGGCATTTTCGCACGGAGAGAGGGAGCATATAGGAGGTGTGTGACCGATTGAGTACGAAAATAACGAAGAGTTGAGGGAAAAGATGAATACGCTGAGTAGTTACGATAATTCATATGTACGGTTTTGTTTATAACGAAACCATCACTGTCCAGAGATAATGTAGGTTGTTTAGGCGCCGCCTAGCAGCGAGTGTAAGGAGCTAAAAATGTCGAATCTGAGCAATTTACTGTTACCCGCAGTACTGTTTTTTGCGCTTGGTGTCATCGCTAGATTAATCAAGTCAGATCTTAAATTCCCCCCTGACCTAGCAAAGGTTCTATCTATTTACCTATTGATGGCGATAGGTCTGCATGGTGGCTATGAGTTGGCTAAGGCTGACCTAGTGATCGCTATGAACTCCATTATGTGGGCGCTGATTCTGGGCTTTACCTTGCCAATAATTGGCTATCTAGCACTGGTGATGACGCGTAAAGTTAACCCACTGGATGCCGCTGCAATCTCGGCTCATTATGGTTCAGTGAGTGCTGGAACCTTTCTTACCGCAATCGCCTATCTTGATAATGTCGGTGTTACTTACGAAACCTATCCATTGATCATGTTGGCAGTAATGGAGTCACCTGCGATTGTTGTAGGTTTGATCCTTGCCGCCAAAGCGCGTCATAGTATTGCTGCTCGTGAAAAAGCACCCATCTCGGGTGGAGGCGCTGATCTTACAACCACAGCCGTGGCTGCTGACAGCCCAGGCGGGAAGTTTACTGATCTTCTCCGCGAGGCCTTTACTAATGGCAGTGTAGTGGTGCTGATAGGCTCAATGGTTATTGGTGCTATCTCTACGCCAAGTGGCATGCAGCAGCTCTTCCCTTTCATCGATGAGATCTTCATGGGCGTGCTCTGCTTGTTCTTGTTCGATATGGGTATGGTTGCGGCACGTCGTATTGGTGACTTCCGCCAAGTGGGGTGGTTGCTGGCTCTATTCGGGATTGTTATGCCACTTTTTGGCGGCGTGATAGGTGCCTATGTTGGCCACTCTATTCTCGGCTTTAGTGTCGGTGGCGCAACGTTGGTTGCGGTGCTGGGTGCCAGCGCATCTTATATTGCGGTGCCGCCTGCTATGCGACTGGCAATACCAGAAGCTAATCCATCGTTTTATCTAACCCTCTCATTGGGAATAACCTTTCCCTTTAATGTTATAGTGGGTATACCCATTTACCACAGTTTGGTACAGGCAATGGCCGCAGCCGGTTGAGGCTGCTCTGCCCAATAGACTAATAAGAGGTGACCTAATGATAAAGTTGTACCCTGAAAAGCTGCTGAGTATTATCACCAATGACTCGATGCAGGAACGCCTAGAGTGTATGTTCAAAAAATATGATATTTCTGGTTTTACCATTTTGCAAGCAACTGGGGAAGGCTCCTCAGGAATGGAATCAGCAATGTCTGGCTTTGATGGTAATATTCTGGTGAAAGTAATCGTCACCGAGAGCCAGTTGCAGATCCTGCTTGAGAGCGTTGAACGTAAGTTGCAAAAAGGTTACCACCTTACGGTTTTTGTCTCTGATGTTGAGGTCATCACGCCTGAAAAATTTAAGAACAGATCGAAGTAGCATTGGAAGTACCGTTGTATTTGACTGGAAATAGATGATGACCGAACAGCGTGACTCCAGATTTAAAGATGGGTTGCCGGATTACCTGATTCGTAATACTACCTTTAGGCAGATGCAAATTTTTGAAGCGGTAGCGCGCTTGGGCAGCTTTACCCGTGCCGCTGAAGAGCTTTTTTTGACACAACCCACGGTCTCCACGCAGCTCAAGAAAATGACAGATGTGATGGGTTTACCGCTACTCGACCAATCATCTCGTCAAATTAAACCGACTGAGGCGGGTGAGGAGCTTTACCGCGCTGTACGGAGGATTTTTGACTCCTTGTCTGACCTTGATACGCGGATAGCGGCACTCAAGGGGTTGCAGCATGGCCGCTTGCGTTTAGGGGTTATCACCACCGCCAAGTATTTTGCTCCAGAGATATTGGGCGATTTTTGGCGTGAGTATCCAGGTGTGGATATTTCGCTAAAAGTGACCAACCGCAACCGTATCATCGAACGCATTCAAAATAATGAAGACGACCTCTATATTTTGGGGCAACCACCGGATAAAGAGTTTAATCTTGCGGCCTACCCATTTGCACCTAACCCGATGGTGGTGATTGCGGGAAAGGATCACCCCCTCTACCAGGAGTCCAGTATCTCTCTTGAGCGCTTGGCTGAAGAGCCTTTTATCTCACGAGAAGTTGGCTCAGGTATCCGCGATACCACAATGAAACGGTTTGCAGAGCATGGGCTATCACCCAATATTCGCATGGATTTGGGTAGTAATGAAGCGATTAAACATGCGGTAATCGGTGGCTTGGGGGTGGCTATTCTCTCCCTGCATACGCTGGTGTTGGATGGGGCAGATGGCCCACTTGGGGTGCTTGATGTTGAAGGTTTCCCCATCGCCAGAACGTGGTACCTTGCGCATCCAAAGGATAAAGAGCTCTCTCCTATGGCGCAGACTTTTCTCGATTTTGCTAGGGCGAGCGAACCGGTTATCAGTGAGCGCATGCGGAGTTTGTACGCGCAGTTTTCTGCCCGCCACAAGAGTATAGCGACTACTAAATAGTAGAGCTAAGCAGAAATAATCTTTGAAATTTTCGAGGCGATAGAAGCGCAATATGATCAAGTTACGAACCTACATATTTATTGATTCGCTACAGCCTCAGCTAGCCGTCTATCTTGGCACTGTTTCACAAGGCTTTTTACCTGTACCGGGCGATGCCTGTTTGTGGATTGAGGTTGCGCCAGGTATGGCCGTGCACAGGCTCACTGATGTCGCGCTTAAATCCACCCGTGTCCATCTAGGTCAACAGGTTGTTGAGCGAGCTTTTGGCTCAATGATTTTTCACCATCGTGACCAGAGTGACGTTATTGAGGCGGGTAGCTCGGTTTTAAACCAGCTTAAAACCACTGAAGATCAACGTCAAAAGTGTCGTGTCGCCTGGAGTGAAGTGGTGCGCTCGATTACACCCGATCACGCGGTGTTGATTAATCGTCAAGATCGTAAAGGCTCGATGATTCTGCCTGGGCAGAGCCTGTTTATTTTAGAAACCGAACCAGCGGGCTATATTGTTTATGCGGCCAATGAGGCGGAAAAGGCGGCAAATATCACTCTGGTTGACTGTCGTGCAGTGGGTGCTTTTGGTCGACTCACCCTTGCAGGGAAAGAGGCCGATATTGATGCGGCAGCCCACGCTGCAGTGGCTGCGGTGCAACGTCTCTCTGGGGTAGTTGCCCATGCGCAAGTTCACCACCACTGATTTGACCTGAGTCAAGGTTGTTTTAGGCCAATGTGATTGACTGTTCTACCTCTCTATAAACTTCTGTAGGGTATATGTATGAATGAAGCACCACAAAATGGGCTAAAAGGCCTCAAACATTGGCGTTACGATCTGCTGGCAGGCCTACAGGTTGCGCTGGTCTCACTGCCTCTCTCTCTGGGTATCGCTATTGCATCGGGTGCCCCTCCGGTTACCGGTCTTATCTCAGCTATTATCGCGGGTTTTATTTTCCCTTTTCTAGGGGGTGCCTATGTCACCATTAGCGGTCCTGCTGCTGGCCTAGCTCCTGCTTTATTAGCGGGAATGTTGTTGCTGGGTGGTGGTGATCTGGCGGTGGGTTATCCGCTGTTGTTGGTGGCTATCTGTCTTACCGGCATGGTGCAAATTATATTGGCTTTTTTTAAGACCGGCCGTTACGCAATTTTCCTTCCCGTTACTGTGGTAGAGGCGATGCTCGCCGCTATTGGGCTGATGATTATTATCAAACAGATTCCATCTCTGATGGGAGCTATATCACCCGCATCACAAAGTATGCTGGAGACGATCAGTAAACTACCCTTGGCGATTCCTCAGCTGGAGTGGAGTATCTTTTTTATTGGCGCTCTGAGTCTATTCTTGATGTTTTATCTGAATGCCTCGCGCCATGATTGGATGCGTAAAATCCCACCGCCACTACTTGTTGCCTGTCTTGGTATCGGCTTGGGTTATCTTTTTAACCTTGATGGTAAATTTCTGATTACCATGCCAGAAAATCTACTGGAAGGTGGGATTACATTTCCAGCTTTTGATGAAGTGTTGAACCGTCCTGAGTTGTGGTGGAGTGTACTGTTGGTGGTGATTACACTGACGCTGATCGATGGCGTTGAATCATTGGCAACCATCAAGGCGGTGGACAAAATTGATCCTTTTCAGCGTAAATCAGATGCTAATATTACCTTGCGCACCATGGGTATTTCCAATTCACTCTCCAGTGTTTTTGGTGGCTTAACGATTATTCCGGGTGGTGTCAAAAGCCGCGTTAATATCGATGCTGGTGGGCGTACATTGTGGGCGAATTTTTATAACGCTATTTTTCTACTTATTTTCCTGTTTGTGGCTATCGATGTCATTGCTAGGGTTCCTCTGGCTGCGATTGCGGCAATCTTGATCTACGTTGGTTGGAAATTATGTGAATACAAAGTATTCACCAAAACCTACGCTATTGGCCGTGATCAGATTGTAATTTTCGTTATTACGGTTCTCGCTATTTTAGCGACAGATCTGCTGTCTGGGATTCTACTAGGTGTTGCGGCAGAAGTGTTGATGCTGCTCTATCTGCTGACACCATCATTTCGCGCTGTATTGACCGGGCGACTGGGGTTGGGGCAATCTTTTTCATTGGTGTGGGTAAATCTGCGAGGCCTATTTTGTGATCCGGTGATTACGGTTGCCCAGAAGGCGCGTAATGGTGAGCCTCACTATGAGGTGACATTATCATCTGTTGTCTGCTTTAATCTGATACATCTTGATAAGCTGCTTGCCAATCTCCCTCCACAGGCGGGTGTTACGCTGATTATTACTGAGTCTGGTCGTATTATTGATCATACCGGTATGGAGTATCTTCACCAGTTCCAAGATGAGTGCATGCGCGATAAGCGGGCTTTTGAGCTGCTGGGGCTGGAAAATTTTTTCCAATTCACTAATCACTCACTCTCAGCACGTATGCAGGATTCAACCGTGCTCAAGGAGGAGCGGAAGCGCTCGGAACGTGAAATCCAGATGGAGAAGTTCGCACAGCAGTGGGGGCTGAAGTTAGAGCTGGGTACGGCCACGATTCATAATGAACATGACTTCGTCTACCTGCGTCGGGGTTCAGACAAGCAGGAGTGTAACGTGATGTCTGGCAGTGTCCATGGCTATGATATTCGATTGGCTGACTACAGTCATACGGCTGCACCAGACTACTATTCAAAACATTGGCACACTACGATCACTTCACAATGCCCTGTTTCAGGTGTTGCTGATTTTGTTATTGCTCCTGGCCATTATCTACGACGTTATCTGGCCGATTATCGTGAAATTGAGTCAGTGAGAGAGGGCGCTCTTCCTGGTAATTATCGACTTTACGCCAAAGAGGGTGAAGATCCTTCACCCTACATCTCTTCTGGACTACTCGCCTTTTTGCAAAGCAATGAGGGACTCTACCTAGAGGTTAGAAACGGTAACATGTTGGCTTTCAATCGAAATAAAGAGTTGCTGAGTGCAGCGGAAATAGAGCAGCTGTTTGCGCTGGTGGAGATGTTAAATGGGGCTTGTACCGAAGCGTTGAGTCAAAACGAAGAGTAAGCGGAAACGATAACTTATCCGCTCCCTTGATTATGCTCGCATGCGTCGAACTTTCTGTACCATGCGATGCAGTGAGCGCGCATGGTTAAAGTGAGAAACCTGATCTAACGGTATCCAGCCAATCTGATGGGACTCATCATTACCCGGAATGGGTATAGAGTCATCAATCTCCAGCAAAAAACGGATATCAAAGTGTTGATGGCGCTCATCATGCGCATTGGGGTGGATAGTATGCACGTCCACATCAAAAATATTTTCACTCACCAGCCGGATATTCTCTATATCAACGCCGGACTCCTCCGATGTCTCCTTCAATACTACGCGAATAATATCGTGATCCCCATCGGCATGGCCACCCGGTTGCAACCAGCGGTCAAGCTTACGATGGTGCATCATCAGAGCATGGGTGCGTGAAGGATTCACCACCCAAGATGACCCCGTTACATGACCCGCAGCAAGAGTGCGATCAAAGCAGTTCTGATGCTGTGCGACAAAACGGCGGGAACGTGCCACCATGGCAGCCTCTTCCATAAAGGGTGTTTTGTAGTCGGTGAGTAGTTGCAGAAGTTGTTGTCTGTGCATGGTAATAAATATCTACATCGATGAAAGAGCTGACCGCTAGAAGAATAACTGTTTTTTTAAATATACGCGAATCTGAGTGGGCTTTAATATTCAAATTCTCTCTGTTTCTATGCGAGGATTAGGGGTGTTCAACTGAACTTGTTGCCAGGTCTAATGTGCTTTGGCGTGATACATGCATTATTTTGGTTATGTGTAAATATATTGACGCAAGGGGGCTTGATTGAACATCTGGGCGGTTGCCAATCAGAAAGGGGGGGTTGGTAAAACAACGACAACGGTCTCCCTGGCAGGACTGCTCTCCGCCAAGGGGTATCGTACCTTAGTGGTTGATATGGATCCCCATGGCTCGCTAACGGTCTATTTTGGCCATGACCCTGACACCATAGAAAGGAGTGTCTATTCGCTGTTCCAAGTGCCTAACATTGCTTCCAGCGACATGCCCAGGCGGGTGATAAAGCAGACTCGCTTTGAAGGTCTTGATTTACTACCCGCATCGACGGCTATGGCAACGCTTGACCGCCAGTTGGGAACTCAGGATGGTAAAGGGTTGGTAATCCTTAGGGCGCTACAGCAATTGGCTGATCGTTATGACTATGTTTTGATCGACTGTCCACCGATTTTAGGGGTTTTAATGGTTAACGCCATGGCGGCCTGTCAGAGCTTATTGATTCCGGTGCAGACCGAGTTTTTGGCGTTGAAGGGGCTGGAGAGAATGATGCGTACTACCGCGATGATTACTAGAGCACGCAGAAGCCCGCTCGGGTTGCACATTGTTCCCACGATGTTTGATCGTCGCACCCGCGCCTCCCATGAGGCACTTAAGCAGTTACAGAGCGATTACCCCGAGCAGCTCTGGGATGCCGTGATACCCATCGATACCCAGTTTCGTGAGGCGAGCCGCAAAGGGGTGCCTCTGCCCATTATGCGAGCGAATAGCCGCGGCTCGATTGCTTATCGTGAGCTACTGACGTGGCTGCAGGAGATCTATCCAGCTGACAGCAGAGCAGCCGAGTCGTGATGGCACAGTTTGAAGATGAAAATGACTCTAAAGCGCTGGTAGAGCAGAAGCAGGCGCTGAGCAATTATCTGGATGCTCTGTTCAGGGAGCTGCCAGTGATTGAACCTGAACCCATAGCTAGCCCTGTGGCGGATGAGGTTGTGGTGGCTAAAGTGGCCGCAACGGATCTGCCTAAAGAACCCGTAGTGGCATCCTCGGAGGAGGTGACTGCTCAGGCGGCTGAAAATGAAGAGCCAGTGCCTGTATACTTTCAGCCCACGGCACCCTTTCAGGTGCTGTTTTTTAGTCTTGGTAAGTTGAATCTTGCGGTGCCATTGGAACATCTTTCGGGTGTTTTGAAAGTTGCCGATGAGAAGGTGACCCCGATCCCTGGCTATGCGGAGTGGCACCTTGGATTGATGAAATACCACGGGGCAACGGTGAGTGTCATCGATACGGCAAAACTGATCATGCCTGCCCATCGTCAGGACGTTGTCCAAGATCAACGTAAATATCGCTACTTTATTCTATTGGGTGAGCGTCGCTGGGGGCTGGGCTGCCACGCCATAGCAGAAGTGGTAAAACTTGATCCCGGTGAAGTGAAGTGGCGTAAAAATCGCACTCTTCAGCCATGGTTGGCGGGCACGGTTATCAATAAAATGTGTGCATTGATTGATGTTGATGGTTTCCTTAAACTTCTAAGCAAGGGTTACTTATAAAGCTTTGTTGTTGCTTGACGATACAATCAACCTTAGAAGTAGAAAGAATTAATCCTAAGCATGGGGATAAAATAGATGAGCGAAAGTGCAACGATGGGCGACGACGCTAACCGTTGGGTCACCTTTAGGCTTGAGAGCGAGACCTACGGTATTAATGTGATGCAGGTGCAAGAGGTGCTGCGTGTCTCCGAAATTGCACCGGTACCGGGTGCAGCTGATTATGTGATTGGCATTATCAATCTGCGAGGAAATGTAGTGACCGTGGTCGATACCCGCCGCCGCTTTGGTATGGTTGAAAAAGAGGTGGATGATCTCTCGCGTATTATCATTATCGAAACAGAAGAGCAGGTAGTAGGGATTCTGGTTGATAGCGTTGCAGAGGTGGTTGAAATACCCGCATCTGAAATTGAAACTGCCCCCAATGTGGGTACGGAAGAGAGTGCCAAATATATTCTGGGAGTTACCAGTCGTGAGAATGAGTTGCTGATCCTTGTTGATCTGAATAAATTTCTCAGTGAAGAGGAGTGGAATGAGGTGGGTCAGTTTTAATGCTGGAGTGGCCTGGAATTGTATTTTTGATTGTGCTGACGGCTCTGTCGATAATGGTTTTTGTGGTGACGCAAAAACAGCAGAAAAGAGTTCAGCAGCAGTTGCAGCAACAACGCTCAGAGTGTGAGCAGTTGCAGTCGCAATTTAAACTTTTGGTGAGTGGTGCCCAAGGAATGGGTGAACGAATTCACTCTGTAGAGCATGCCCTCTCGACTTCAAAAAAGGCCGCCACACAAAATAACAGGGCAGCGAGCGGTGATGTTTCGGTGCGCCAGGCGATTGAGCTGGCTCGAAAAGGCGCGACAGTGGACGAGTTAGTTGATATTTGTGGCTTATCCCGTGGCGAGGCTGAGTTGATGAGCACTATCCATAACGTAGAGGCTCGTTAAGGAATCTCTGACTAAGCCTAAACCCATCCAGGCTTAGTCAGAGACCCCTTAATCACTACAATCGGGGGTTTTATCACTGAGCCAATAGGCAAACGCAATAATCTCTGCAACGGAGAGGTAGAGCTCTTCAGGGATTTCATCCCCTAGGTTCAATGCAAGCAGTAGCTCTACCAGATAGGCGTTTTCCATCAGCGGAATATTGCTCTGCTGTGCTAATTCAATAATCTGTTCAGCAAGCTCCCCTTGTCCTATCGCACTGACTGTTGGTGCGTTTTCCTTATCATAGCTGAGCGCGATTGCACGGCGCACTTTCTCACTTCTTTTCATGCTTTAACATCCAGTAAACCACGGAGTGATTTTGGAGGCTGTGGTGGTGTGGGTATCCCTTGGTGACAATTGATTTCGGCAACGGTGAGCCCCTGTTTTTCCAGTCCTCTCTTGAGCACTTCCAGGTAGGGGGTGATCAGTTGCGACTCTTCGCTCCAGAGATGGGTGATCAGCTCCCTCCCTTTTAAATTGACGTTAACACGCAAAAGCCCCAAATGGGGCAGCGTGAGTTCTATAGTGACTTGCCAACTCGCTTGTAGGTTATCAGTTCCACCGGTGCTGTTTTGTTGAATGTGCAGCTTCAGTAGCGAGAGTTCACCATTTTTTATAACCGGAATCTCAACATACCAAGGGGGCCTGGCATCATCTTGAGTGGGCAGGTTGGTGAGCTGGTTTAACTGCTGCCTAGCCAGCGCCCCCTCCACCTTTTCACCCAGGTTTTTTAACAGTTTTAATGAGGGTTGCAGCTCCTGACTGCTGTTACCTGTTTCAGGTTTATGACTCCGTGTGGCTGCCTTTTGTTCCCTTTTAAACAGTAGATCCCAAAGTGACATGGGTGAGGTGATAGGGTGGAGGGTGGTTTTTGAAGTATGAGCTGATAGTGTGAGATGGCTCTGCTGAGCCGTACGACTCTCTTTGATGAGCAACGCAAGCCGTAGCAGCTGTGCTTTAAGGTCATGGTTAACCGCATGGCCACTTTTTAGGTTGCCCATCAGCTCTTTTGCCAGGCTTTGCTCTAAAAAGGGCCCTGAGTTTAGGAGCGCTTGCTTCAGGCTATGGGCCTGACTGATTGCACGACTATCGGGTAGTGATTTTTGAATCTTTAGGAGTGCCTTTGTAATTGAATCAGGCAAAAGGCCGGCACTGTTTTGTTTTAAGAGCGTGCTCAGTGTTTGATCGAGTGGTAACTGCTTTACAACTGCACTACGCAGGGCTTGCTGAATGTTCTGTTGTGCGGGGGTGGGTGATGCCATTCGCAATTGCAGGGTTGGGTGAGTGCGCGTCACAACCAGCTCAACTTTTTGGCCGACTTGTAAGGGGAGGGCGCTTTTAAGCTGTAGCTGAAGGTTGCCACTTTTTAAGGTGTATTGTTGGGAGGAG
Source organism: Chromatiales bacterium (assembly GCA_026989455.1). Taxonomy (GTDB): domain Bacteria; phylum Pseudomonadota; class Gammaproteobacteria; order RBG-16-57-12; family RBG-16-57-12; genus JAFLJP01. The sequence continues at coordinate 81,731 of JALSJH010000022.1, forward strand.
CTGTAGTTGCTGACACGAGCTGTTAGCTGCTCGCCCAGTTTAAGTAAGCTGTGCCCAGTTTGGCGTTGTGATTTTGCTTGAGTCACCTCAAGCATCGGTTGAAGGCGGTTTGTCTGTGGGCTCTCGATCTTCATCTGTTGGTTTTTACCGCTGCTTGAGGTGGATATATAGCCGTCGGCCAACGCGTCGCGTTAATGAAGTTTTTTGGTAACTACTCAGCGTATTCATCTTTTGCCCCAACTCTTTGTTATTTTCGTACTCAATCGGTCACATATTCCCTATATGTTCCCTCTTTGCGTACGAAAATGCCTCGATTTGAGGAAAAATATAAACACGCTGAATAGTTACGTTTTTTATCATTACGGTGAAGTGAATAATGGTTAGCTGTACGGGGAAGAGATAAACGGGGACAAGTGGCCCCTAAGCCCATATAATAATGCGTTATGAATGAATCAGTTGAAAAAGTGGCTCCATCACTCTTTGTTGAGGCTCGTCGTTGCTTGGATGCGTGCAGCCTGGAAGATAAAACCAGCCTCACCCAGCAACTTGCAGCAGCCTGGCGGAGAGGGGAGCTCTCGCTGCGGGAGCAGCAGCCACCGCAAACGGCGGTCACCGCAGGCCATCCACAGAACCCTCAATTGGTTGCTCCCCGAGACCTACCCAAGCGCTCGTTTTATACGCCCGTAGGCCGGGCGGCACTTTTTCACTCGATTGCTCATATTGAATTTAATGCGATTAATCTCGCATTGGATGCGGTTTATCGTTTTCGGGGCATGCCAGAGTCGTTCTATGGTGACTGGCTAAAAGTGGCTGACGAGGAGGCTTACCACTTTGGGTTGATTCGGGCTCACCTGCAACAGCTGGGTTATGAGTACGGTGACTTTACAGCGCACAGTGGTTTGTGGGAGAGTGCACAGCAAACCGCATATGATGTGATGGTGCGCATGGCCTTGGTACCTCGTGTTTTGGAGGCGAGGGGCTTGGATGTCGCACCCGCCATCATGGAGCGTCTAGCGCGTACCGGGGATGATGAGGCGGTTGAAATTTTAAAAATAATTCAACGTGATGAGATCGGTCATGTTGAAATTGGCAGTCGCTGGTTTCACCACTGCTGTGCAGAGAGGGGTCTCGACTCCGAAGCAACTTTTTTCGATTTGATCAATCAGTATATGAAGGGTGTTTTAAAGGGGCCGTTCAATATTGAGGCGCGTCTTAAGGCTGGTTTCAGTGCTAGTGAGTTAAATAAACTTCAGGGAGTTTAATGTGAATAGGTGGTTTAAGGTTTTGTCGCTGGTGCTATGTGGTTTGGGCGTGACAGCGTGCAGCACAACAATCAAAGAAGTCTCTGATGCGCGAGGCACATTGCTTGATTTTACCGAGAGTGTGGGTGAGCATCGTACCAACCTTGTTTATATGGTTCACGCGGACCTGGTGAGAATCGATTATGGTCAGAGTGGCAGCTATACACTGTTTGATCGTAGAACAAAAACGATCTATGACGTTAATGAGCGGGAGCAGACGGTTACGGAGATCAAGGGCACGCAACCGATTTTGAGCGAGCAGGCGCTGGGTGTCACCATTGTTGAGAGCGAAAGCGGACTGGTTGGTGATGGCTCCAGTACACACTTCATCTTTAAACGAGGTGATGAAGTTTGCCTTAACGTGGTTGGCTTGCGTGACTTCTTGCCAGCCGTCGAGGTGGCGATGGATGAGATGGCGGCGGTGCGAGCCAATGATCCACGTTTGGCGGATATTGACCCCCAGAGTTGTGAATACATTATACGTGTTTTTGCCAACTCGAAAACAGCGGTGCTGGGGATGCCAGTGCGGCAGTGGAGCAACAGTGGTTACAGTAAGTTTTTGAACACCTACCAGGTTCAACTGGACCTATCCGAAAATACGCTATGGTACAAACTCCCTGAGTGGTATTGAATCTGATTAAACAAGCAGATTATGCGTGTTCCTCGCCTCTACGTTGATGCTCCACTGCAAAACGGCCTCGAAGTTGAGCTGGCTGGTGCGGTCGCTAACCACTGTGTCAGGGTGTTGCGGTTGAAGCCAGGTGCTCGATTAACCCTTTTTAACGGGCGGGGCGGTGAGTTCAGTGCACATCTGGTTTTAGTAGAAAAACGTCGTGCTACAGCCCTATTGGATGAGTGGCATGAGCGAGAAGTAGAATCCCCTCTACAGGTAGAGATTGCGCAGTGTATCTCCCGAGGTGAGCGCATGGATTACACGGTTCAAAAGGTAGTTGAATTGGGTGCGAGTGGTATTACCCCGATCATCGCTGAACGTACGGTGGTTAACCTAAAGGGGGAGCGCGCCGAAAAACGTCGACTGCACTGGCAGGGCGTAGTGGTCTCCGCTTGTGAGCAGTCGGGGCGCAACCGAATTCCTGCGGTGCAACCGCTAATTCACTTCAAACAGTGGGTCAACCAGCCCCGTGAAGGACTAAAGTTGGTATTGCACCATCGCGCAGCGCAGGAGATGCGCAATATGACACGCCCAAAAAAGGGAGTGACACTGCTGATCGGCCCTGAAGGTGGTTTGAGTGAGCAGGAGATTAGGCTGGCTGAGCAGGCGGGGTTTGTCTCAGTTTGCTTGGGCCCTCGCGTACTGCGAACAGAGACCGCAGCACTCAGTACACTCTCATTGCTGCAACTGTTGTGGGGAGATTTCTGATTTTTTGTAACATACGATCTACTCCTTTCCCCTGCCACATAGGCGATTCCCATTTATATTTTAAATAACCTCCCGCAAACGACCGACCTAATACCCTGATCCTGCGAGTTTCTATTCGGGGGTTAGGATAATACTATAGTGTTGCGATACTGGAGTCACAATGAAGTTGGGTCGATTCTACAAAAGTGAAAAGGGCGCTGTGCGGCCTGCAAAAATCGGGCTGGTACTGGCGGGTGGTGGTGCGCGAGCAGCCTACCAAGTGGGTGTTTTGAAGGGGATTGCTGAGTTTGTACCGGTGGGTGAGTCTAACCCGTTTCCCATTATCAGTGGTACCTCTGCCGGAGCGATTAACGGCGCGGCACTGGCGATCTATGCGCCACATTTTCATGGTGCTGTTCGTAGGCTCTGCTCTGTGTGGGAAAATTTTCATGTCTCCCACGTCTTTCGCTCAGATCCGGCGGGGATGCTACAAAATGGTAGCTTGTGGATGTTGGCGATGCTGCTGGGTGGGTTAGGCAAACACAACCCTCAGGCATTGCTGAACCGGCAGCCGCTGCATGAGTTATTATCAAGAAGATTACCTTGTGCGCGCATTCAAAAGTCGATTGATGACGGCTTTTTAGATGCCTTTGGGGTGAGTTGCTCCGGTTACAGCAGCGGCCAGTCGGTGACTTTTTTTCAGGGGCGAGATGAGATAAACCCCTGGCAGCGGGTTCGGCGGGTAGGTACGCGTTCGGTAATCACCACCGAACACTTGATGGCATCCTCCGCACTACCGTTTATTTTTCGCCCCGAAAAAATTCATCGTGAATATTACGGTGATGGCTCGATGCGCCAAATGGCACCCCTGAGCCCGGCGCTGCATATGGGGGCTGAACGCCTTTTGGTGATCGGGGTGCGGCTGGATGATGGCCAGCAGCCCGAGCGAGCAGTGGATGCAGTGATTCCTACGGTAGCGCAAGTGGCGGGACATGCGCTTAACAGCATTTTTCTGGACTCACTAGATGCAGATCTTGAGCGGCTGCACCGCATCAATAAGACCGTGGATCTAATTCCCCGTCGCAAAGGGAGTGAAACATCACTGCGCCGGGTTGAGAGCCTAGTGATTTCACCCAGTCGTCACCTGAGTGAAATTGCAGAAGAGTATGCAGCACTGCTACCGAGGTCGGTTGCTTACTTTTTTCGCGGTATTGGTGTCTATAAAAAAGATGGTTCCGATTTTTTAAGTTACCTGCTGTTTGAGCGAGAGTATTGCCAAGCGTTAATTGAGCTGGGGTATCACGATGCCATGGCGCAGCGTGAAAATATTATCAGTTTTCTGAATGATAAAGATTACCAGACCCCCATAGAAGAGGCTGAGGATACCGACTTTTAAGCCAGCACCCTGCCAGGCGCGTAGACTAATACAGCGCAATAGATAACCTTGCAGAGCAGGTGCAATGCCTGATCCTGATGGAAGCTTAGCTTCCCCTCGCATTTTAGAAAATCGATGACCGTATGCAGGCATGTCTCAATAAGCCCCAATAACAGGCTTTCGGTGATCAGCAGAACAATCCCGCCGTGAATCAGAGTATGTGCTCCTAGCCAGTATTGCCAAGGTGGGAAGTGCTTACTTTTGCGCTTATGGATCGCACCATGGCGGCTTTTAGCCGCTGCCATCACATCACTCTGCAAAACAAAGTCTGCCAGTGCATGACCTGCAATCAGTAAAAAAAATAGTGTAAAAAATTCAGTCATGGCACTGCTTGTTCTTAGTGTTGTATAGCTTGAAGTCTTAATTGTTAGCGGAGCTTGTAAGGCAACTTTAGCATGATGGAGGTGCTTATTGATATTGCGGTTCAAAAATAGGGTCTGGGGTCTCATTTGTTCTGATTTGTCGGTATTTTTTACAGCTGTAGGTTGTTTGTGGTTTTGGTGTTATTTTTGATATAAAAAACAGGCGGTTACGGAAGGTTTTTTTTGGCTTATTTTTTGCTTGTTTACTTTTCGTATTTTAAGTTTTTTGAACCATGTTAAGTAAAAACAATAAATGGAGAGTTGTCATATGAAAAATGGTATTTGGGCTGCGCCCTTTCAGAAAAATGCACTATCAGCGGCGGTTTGTCTTGGTTTGATTGTGGCGGCATCTAATGCCCAGGCCGCTGTTCTTACCGCAGGGGCAGCGGTTGATCTACAGACAGCAGCAACGGTGAGTACAACCGCTACAGATCCAGCATGGGTATCTGTTGGTGAATATGAGTCTGACGCTACCGGCCAAGGTTTCGCATCGGGTTCGGGTAGTGACGATGGTTTCATGTTCTCCCGTGCTAGTGGTGATGGCTTCTTCTCTGCAGAGGGTTATATTCAACAAACGGTTGAGTTCACTAACACCAGCGGCATCGCACAAAACTACTTTTTCGACTTTACTATCAACAATGGTGCCTTGAGTACATATAACTATGTCCCGCTGCTTGCGGGTGAGTATGTGCAGGCGGGCAATACGGTTGCGATTCAATTAAATGGTGCAGATATTTATACCAGTAACGCAACACTGCTGACGGATGACACTGGTTCCAGCCTTACCACAACGGGTTCTGTGCTGGGGAGTTATACCGCTGGATCGGATTACTACAGCTGGGGAACCTACAGCGGAACACTGGATCTGGGGGTTTTTAACCCGGGTGAAAGCTTTCTGCTTGAGTACGATATATTCACCTTTGCCGATAGTAACGTTGACAGGTTAGACTCGGGTTATGGTGAGTGTGGTTATGGTGGCTGGGGCGGTGATGAATTATGGCTTGTAGAGGAGTGTGGTGGTTGGTTTGTGACTTCTGCCGGTTCACGTTTCGGTGACCCTAATGGTATCAGTGGTATGCCGATTAACCCAACGACTGTAACCAGTACCTCTGTACCTGAGCCAGGTCTGCTGTTCTTGCTGGGCGGTGGTGTTGCCGGGCTTGCTTTTGCGAGAAGAAACAGAGCGCGTAAAGGCTAGTTTTTCTGCTGCATCGGCATGTCACCTCTTTGAATGGAGGTAGGCTTGCTGGTCAGTGCTGGCTTTAAGCTCTCAGTAAAAAAGGCACCTAACGGTGCCTTTTTTATTGGCCGAACGGTATGTTGCAGAGGTTGAGGGCTTTCCCTCGTGACGACCCCTATTCTCGGGCAGCTTCCTAGTCACTCTTTTATGGCTTAAGTGTGTTGATTTGTCGGTTTTTTTTACGGTTATTTGTTTGCTTAAATTACATTATTTTTTTTAATATAAAAAACAGCGGGTTATCCTGGTTGTTTTTAGTGGCCTGTATTTTGCTTTGTTATGCAATAAGCGTTCTGTGAGTGATGAGCAATATTAAGGAGAGTTGTAATATGAAAAGTTCTATGTGGGTTACGCCCTTTCAGAAAAATGCGCTATCAGCAGCGGTTTGCCTTGGATTGGTTGCGATGGTGCCCGCTGCACAGGCAACTATTTTGACCGCCAGCGCAACTGTTGAAATGCAGTCATATGGTCCGCTAACCGATACTGAAACAGACCCCTCATCTGTGAGCGTGGATGTCTATAGCAACGGTGCCGACAGCACAGGTTATGCCTATAGCGCGGCTTGGGGCAATGAGAGTGGAGATATGTTCTCCCGTGCCAGTGGTGATGGCTTCTTTTCTGCTGAGGGTCATATTCAGCAAGTGGTGGAGTTCACCAATAACAGCGGTACCGCGCAGAACTATTTTTTCGACTTCACCATAAATAGTGGCAGCCTGTGGGCGCAAAACTACGCCACTTTAGGCACGGGTGAGTATGTGCAGGCGGGCAATGCGGTTGCGATTAAATTAAATGGTGTGGATATTTTTACCAGTGAGGCGACATTGCTGAATGATGAGAGTGGCTTAAGTCTCTCGACCAGCGGTGTTGCACTGGGTAGTTATGTGGCCGGCTCAAGCAACTATGGCTGGGGAAACTACACCGGTACCTTGGATCTGGGAATCTTTAATGCAGGTGACAGCTTTCTGCTTGAGTACGATATTTTCACCTTTGCTGATAGTAACGCAGCAACGTTATCCAATTGTGAAGAGGGATACGGTGGATTGAGTGATGGCAATGGCGGAGATGAGGAGATGTTATGTTGGTTCACCTCTTATGGCTCTTCACGTTTCGGTGACCCCAATGGCATTAATGGTATGCCGATCACAAATAATACCGTAACCAGCACATTGGCACAGGTGCCTGAGCCAGCTCTGTTGTTTTTGCTGGGCGGTGGTGTTGCAGGGCTTGCTTTTGCGAGAAGAAACAGAGCGCGTAAAGGCTAGTTTTACCACTGCATCGGCATGCCACCCCTTTGAGTGGAGGTAGGCCTGCTGGTCGGTACTGGCTTTAAGCTCTCAGTAAAAAAGGCACCTCACGGTGCCTTTTTTATGGGTTGAGCAGTGTCTCGCAGGCGAAGAGCATCTCATCCAGTTGCTGTTGTGAGCTAAAGCCTTTGTAGTGCTCTGAAAATTGTTTTGCCTGCTTTTGGCAGGTGTCATCATTGAGCGTGGATCGAAGCTCCTCAGCAAAGTCAGGCTGCTCAGCGCTTCTGGGGTCGATGTGATGGGAGAGTTTGAAATGGCTTAATTTGCCAGCTAACAGCAGTTGTTCGAGCTGTGTAGGTAGTAACAGCAGTGGTATACCCATCAGTAAACAGGCGGCAACGGTTCCGTGCCCCGCATGGCATATAACAAGGTCTGCTTTCTCCGCTATGCTCTCTATTCGAATTGGATCCAGTGAGAAGTGAGTGTTTTTTGCACGATAGCTCTCCGCAGTAGCGCTATCCATTTCCGAGCAGTGGATAATGAAGTTGGCATCGATATTAATCAAACTTAATAGCAGTGCATCTAACCATTTGTATCGGCTGTTTGTATAAACAAAAATATTTTTCTGGCCATTTTCTGGCCAACTTGCCTCGGCTCCGCTGCTGTTGGTGAAGCGAGGCCCCCAGTAGGCATCCATGCGGCGCGCTGGGTAGTGATCAAGCTCTGGCAACGTGCATAAAAAACTCTCTCCCACATCAAATAGTTGATGCAGATACTCCAACTCAGTGGTGTCGAAGTGACGCAATACGCTGTTTATGGCCTCTAAAACACACGCCTCTATATGAAGCAGAAAATTTGGCTGGGTATTTAGCCAAGGAGTGATTGAGGGGAGTGGATAGAGTGCCGGGGGTAACGAGAAGCCCGTGCCTGAAGCGGCTGCGGGTATTTTTAGTGTTCTTGCGGCAATTAACGCGGTGGGTGAGTGGTCCGCGATAATTAGCTCGGTAGCCGATGCACTCAACTTGTCTCGCCACTGTTGAACCAAGGGTAGCAAGGATTCGCTCGAGTCATATCCGCAGCGCTGCAAAATGTCAGCATAGCTGATGGTTGGTGAGGTCTGTTTTCTCTGCTGCTTATGGAGTGGAGCCTGCAGACAGGTGACCGAATCGGCATCAAGAAACTTAGTGGCATGAGTGGTGTCACGCAGCAGTGCTGAAAGCGAGTGTCCCTTGGCGGTTAATTTTTCAACCAGTGGAGAGAAAGAGGCCAGGTGGCCATAACCTCCGCCGAGCTCCCAGCAAAATGTAATATTGGACATGTCGAAATAGACTCACTATTAAACCAGTATGGAGAGGGTAGAATTGCCTGCTTTAAATGTCCACCTATATCCAACCTGCTTGGTTTATTGAACCTGTGCTGTGCCGATACCTCTGGGGTCACTTGCGGCGGTCACTCTGTTGAGCTTTTTATCCCACAAAATCGCCTGCATTCCACCGTATTGATGGTCGAGTCGTTTCATTTTATGGCCGCGTGTTTGCAACGCATTGACCAGTTCATTGCTGAGTGCGCCGGGTTCATACTGAATTTGGTCGGGTAGGTATTGGTGGTGAAACCGTGGGCGATTCACCCATGCGTCAACGGTGCTGTTTTCTGCAAATTCAAGTGTTGCCAGTAGCAGCATGGTGATGATGCGGCTGCCACCGGGCGTGCCCAGAATAGCCACACGATCAGCTGTTTCCAAAAAGCTGGGGGTCATACTCGAGAGCGGGCGTTTGCCGGGTTCGATGGCATTGGCCTCGGCACCGACCAGGCCGTAGGCGTTGGGTGTGCCCGGTTTACTGGAGAAATCATCCATCTCATCATTGAGTAAAACCCCGGTGCCGGGAGGCACAAAGCCGGAGCCAAAGGGGTAGTTGATACTCATGGTGGCCGAGACGCGGTTGCCCTGTTTGTCGATGATTGAGAAGTGAGTGGTATCACGCCCCTTTTCATAACCCTCAATGGCTCCCGGCAGTAGTTTGCTGGGGGTGGCCTGATGGGGGTGAATGGCGGCGCGCAAGCCGGCGGCGTACTGTTTGCTGGTGAGCAGTTGCTGGGGGACTTCAATAAAATCACCATCACCCAAGTACTCGGCACGATCACGGTAGGCGCGTCGCATCGCTTCCACTATGAGATGAGTGCGCTGAGCATCATCCATGCTATTGAGTGGGTAACCTTCCAGGATGTTCAGCATGGTGGATAACACAATGCCACCGGACGAGGGCAGCGCCGCTGAGGTAAGGGTGATGTTGTGGTACTGGCTACGAATCGGCTCCCGTACAATCAGTTGGTAGTTTTCCAGATCATGGTGCGTCCAGATTCCCCCCGCCTGTTGGACACCGTGGATAAGCCGCTTGGCGACATCACCTTGGTAAAAGCCTTTGGCACCCTGTATTGCAATGGCTTTAAGCGTATTGGCAAGGTCCGGCTGTTTAAGGATGAAGTGATCACCGGGTGGTTGATTGTTTTCAAGGAAAATAGCGGCCGCCGCAGATGAGTCTTGTAACGCTTTGAGGCGAAAGTTAGCCATTCTCTGGTAGGGTTTATCGATGTTAAACCCCTGCTCGGCATAGCGGATGGCGGCTGAGAGTGATTGGCTAAGGGGGAGTTTTCCATATTGGCTTGCAAGGTACTCCATAGCCGCTGGTGTGCCGGGAATTCCGGCCGCCAGCGGGCCATTCATGGAGAGATTGGGGATTACCTCACCCTGTGCATCCAGATACATATTACGGTGCGCTTTAGCGGGAGCCATTTCACGGCCATCAATCATCCACGCTCTGTTCTGTTGGGCATCATGAATCAACCAAAAGCCACCGCCGCCTAAACCCGAGCCGGTAGGTTCTACTACCGCCAGTGCTGCGGTGACTGCCACGGCAGCATCAAATGCATTCCCCCCTTGTTCAAGAATCTCCATGCCGGCTTGAGTGGCGAGTGGATGGGCGGTTACAACCGCTGCTTGGGGCGGATTCTCTTGAGCCAGACAGAGGCTGCTGATAAGAAAGAGAGAGATCAGGGTTAGGGCTCGTCGCATGGTATTTCCCGGTTTATGTTTGGCTGGCACTCATCTGGATCGGTACAATGGATTTTCACACGTGAAGCGTGTTGTACTCAACCGTTATGTGTTCGGTTGGCGGGTAGATGGTCAATGGTAAGGGGGATGGCGTTGAAACGATTAATAACATGGATATTCTGGGGTGTGGTACTACACGGGCTGCTATCCGTTGCGTTTGCGGCACAGCCACCGGACTGGAACAGTGTCGCGATTGAGTGGAATGATTACAGTCAGGGCATTAAAATTGCGCAGCAGAATAACAAGCCCATTATGATTATTTTCTATGCCGACTGGTGTCCTACTTGTCACGCCTATAAAAATATCTTCAATAAACCATCCGTTATCGCATTAGCCAAAAAATTGGTGATGATCAAGGTGAATGTGGATCAGTTTCCGCAGCTTAGCCAGCAGTTTGAGTTTGATGGTAGCTATGTGCCGCGCACTTTTGTGATGAATAGCGATGGGGTGGTGTTTGCTGCCTTGTATCCGGAAAAGCGCTATAAATATTTTATCAAAGCACAGGATGTTGAGTCTTTTGAAAAGTTGATGGCGGCGGCTGTGGCTCAGGCGGGTTGAAAGGGTCGTTAATGCCCCTTCCAAGTGCCGAAAGCACACACCATCAGAGCTTTCCTAACTCACTCTTTTATCAGCAGGTTATAGATTTTATCCTTGAGTGCCAGACACTGTTTCTTTTTATTCTCAGTATACTCGTCTGAGGGTGTCTCTATCTGCTGTTCGATACGATAAATCTCTTTAGCTACCGCCTCATATTCCGATACCAGTTTGGAAAAGTGGGCATTGCTGGATTTTAATTGATGTATTTTATCTTTGAGGCTTGGGAATTCAGCGGCAAGATCAGAGTGGTGTTCACCAAACATGGCGTGCTCCTTTTTAGTTAGTGTTGCGGATTGTGTTTACTCTTAAATTATGAACCTATCTGCTCTGTTTTGACAGCAATGAAGTAAGTTTTTTGAAGGGTTTTAATGCGGTACTGGGGCGCTCAGTTTATGAGTTGTCGGGGTAGCTTATCTCAACCACATAGAGCAGCTTCTCCCCTTGAGGTGTGATGACTTTTACCTCATCATCCAGGCATTTTTTTAACAGGGCACGGGCCATGGGGGAATCGACACTAATGCGGCCAGATGCGGGGTCAATTTCATCGGGGCCAACAATTTGATAGCGTGCCTGCTCTCCGTCAAGATCTTCCACACTGACCCATGCACCAAAGAATATTCGGTTTTTATCAGCAGGGGCGTGGTGAACAACAGTGAGTGCCGGCAGGCGTTTTTGCAGGTAACGGATACGCCGGTCAATACCGCGTAGCTCTTTCTTGCGGTAGATGTACTCGGCATTCTCAGAACGATCCCCCTCGGCAGCCGCAGCGGCCAAGGCTACCGTCACATCGGCGCGCCGTTTCCAGATGGACTTTAGCTCATCCTGCAGTACACGGTAGCCTGCGGGGGTGATGTAGAGGGATGTTTTTTGCGCGGGTGGTCGGTATCGAGGCATGGCTTTAGCTCTGTTCTCAGGCGGTTTTAAAAAGTTGCGTGATTATTTTACGGCAATACAGATAATAATGGGTGAATTATGGGTTCCACTGCGAATGTATTAGAGAAGCTTAAGCAAAACTTTATCAGTGAGTTGCCCGAAAAAATCGATGATATCGAAGAGCATATTCTTGCTTGCAGCGAGGGTGACGACTTTGAGGCGAGTTTTCAGGAGGCCTATCGGAAAACCCACTCACTCAAGGGAATTGGCGGTACGTTTGGTGTGCCCGTTATCACATCAATATGCCACCAGCTAGAAGATGTGTTAACGCTCTGGGATAAAGAGTCACTTGGCATGGCCGGGCCACACCAAAGCCGCTGCTTGGATTATGTCGACCTGCTCCGTCAGTCACACGAAGTGCTGCGTGAGGGCGGGGGTGATTTTGAGTCTGTTCGCGAGCACCTGCGCCAGTTTCAAAAAGAGGATTGTAAAAATAAACTGCGGGTGTTGTTAGTGGACGGCTCACGTACTACCCGTGAAATCTGCAAAAAAACCATAGCACCCTATCACGTCGACATTGTTGAAATGTCGGATGGTTATGAGGCGTTGGGGCGACTGTTGAATGAACATTTTGATGTACTGATTGCAAGCAAAGAGATTGGCTTGCTGAATGGTCAGATGTTGATATCCATTGTCTCTGGTTTAGCGCTGGATAAGCGTGATATGAAAACGATTATGATTACCTCTTCTAACAAAAACCTCCACTCAACAGCTCAAGCCACCCCCTCTCTTGTGGTGAAGAAAGGGGTTGCGATGATCGGTGAGTTGGAGGCTCAGTTTGATGCTATCTCTAACCGAAAGTGAGCGATGATGTAAAGCGCACTTCCGGTTGAGTCAGCGGCTTAGTGGTCGTGCGAACAATCACCACTGTGCACATGTCCGTGGGCGATCTCCTCTTCAGTCGCTTCACGAACATCGATTACATTAACTGCAAAATTAAGCGCGGTGCCGGCCAGTGGGTGGTTGCCATCGACGGTGATGGTCTCATCATCCATTTCAGTGACCGTGACCACAACCATCTGTCCTTCAGCCGACTGAGCGTGAAACTGCATGCCCACAGTGATCTCTTGGTCGGTTTCAAACATCTCGCTAGGTACTTTCTGTATTAAGTCCTTGATGTGATCGCCATACCCTTGATCGGGTTCAACGTGAACAGTTAACTCATCACCGCTATCTTTTCCGGTTAGCGCATTCTCCAGGCCGGGAACGATATTGCTGGCACCATGAAGGTAGGTGAAGTCGCCACGCCCTTCCGAGCTATCCAATACAGTGCCCTGGTCATCGGTCAGGGTGTAGTCGAGGGTGACCGCACAGTTGTCAGTGATTTTCATAAGGGGATCCTTTGTTCAGTGGAGAGGTAGTGATATTGAGTGATAGATTAAAAAAATTAAAGCAGTGATTGCAATGCGTTAAGCTGTTGCTCAAGCTGCTGCTTATCTTTACAGCAGAGATTGATATGGCCAATTTTACGTCCACTGCGCGCTGTTTTGTCATACAGGTGCAGGTGTGCGTCTGGCAGAGAGAGTATGGGGTTAATATTCGGTAGCTCGCCGATTAAGTTTAGCATCGCAATGTGACCTAGTGGACGGGTGCTACCCAGTGGCAAGCCACACACCGCACGCAGGTGGTTCTCAAACTGGCAGCACACCGCGCCATCTTGTGTCCAGTGCCCCGAGTTATGCACTCGGGGGGCAAACTCGTTGGCAAACAACTGATCGCCAACCTGAAACAGCTCCAAAGCCAAAACACCCACGTAACTCATCTCATTAAGCAGCTTGTTAATATACTGCTCCGCCAGCGCTTGTAGCGGGTCATCGGTGCGGACAAGGGAGCTGTGCAATATGCCCCTCTTATGGCTGTTTTCAGTCAGCGGGTAGCAGGCGGTCTCGCCCGTGCGGCTGCGTACCGCAATGATGGAAAACTCCCGATCAAAGGGAACCAACCCCTCGACAATGGCAGGCTTCCCCGCAATGGTCTGCCACGCCGTTGTAATATCCGCCGCACTCTCTAACCGCGCCTGCCCTTTGCCATCATACCCCTCACGGCGGGTTTTAAGGATCGCCGCAGTACCGAGTTTCTCCATGGCTTGCTTCAGATCATCAAGCGTATCAACCGCACGATAGGGAGCGGTGGGGATATTCAGCTGGTTGAAAATCTTTTTCTCATTGAGGCGGTCTTGAGTGATGGCCAGTGCATTAGCCGGTGGGTAACAGGGGATCTTGCTTGAAAGCAGGGTGACGCTATCGGCGGGTACATTTTCGAACTCAAAAGTGACCACATCGGCTTTATCAGCCAGCTCAGATAGCTTTGACTCATCATCATAAGCGCCCAGAAGCTGCTCGGCCACTGCGGCGGAGCAGGCATCTTTTGCAGGCTCTAGGGTGATAAATTTAAGACCCAGCGGGTGGCCTGCCAATGCCAGCATACGCGCCAGTTGTCCGCCCCCCAGAATACCCACAATCATGACTTATGCCTCGCGGGGGTCGGCGTTGTTCAGTACACTCTCTGTCTGCTTGGCACGAAACTGCTCCAGCGCCTCACGGAAGGGGGGGTATTTATTGCCCAAAATGGAGGCAGAGAGCAGACCGGCATTAATGGCACCGGCGCGGCCAATGGCCAGCGTGCCAACTGGAATCCCACCGGGCATTTGAGCAATAGAGAGTAGCGAATCCATACCATTAAGTGCCTTGGACTGTACCGGAACACCCAATACCGGCAGCGAAGTTTTAGCCGCCACCATGCCGGGAAGATGCGCCGCGCCACCGGCACCCGCAATAATCACTTCAATGCCACGGCCTATCGCCTCTTCGGCATAACTGAACAGCTTATCGGGGGTGCGATGTGCCGAAACCACATCCACTTCGTAGGGGATATTTAGCTGATCCAGCGTATCGGCCGCATTTTTCATGGTCTCCCAGTCAGAGGTAGAGCCCATGATAATACCGACCAGCGGTTGAGTTTTGGTTGATGCCATCTGTTATACCCTGCGAATGCTGTTGCCAGTGGTGGCGGTTGAATCGCCCATTATACACCAGAAATGAGGCCTTCGGCAGGGGCTATTAAGATGAGCTTCCTCAAGAAAGCTCTGATCAAGTCATGCATGTTTTACGCTGGCTGAAATCGCCCTCATTTATCCCGAAAATTGCACCAATAGAG
>JALSJH010000023.1 GCA_026989455.1 Chromatiales bacterium
GAGTGATCAATACCAACAGCGGGGGTGTGATGAAGGAGCGTTTAAATAAGTGGCTGGATAAGGTGGGTACTCTGAATTTCCCGGTGCTTCAGCGCACAAAAACACGCTTTGAAGATGAGGCGAGTCTTAATAATGAGATAGTGACCGACATTCTTGAAAATGATGTGGGTATGGCGATTAATGTGATCCACCATGTTAATACCCACGCCCGTGGTCATCTTAATCATCGACTGACCACGCTTGATTATGCGGCCATGATGTTGGGGATTGGCAAGATTCGTGAGATTGCACTCAGTAGCCAAGCGGTTGAGGCGTTGTCTGATAAGTTGAGTCCTCATCTATTGCAGGCGTATGGACATGCTTTGCAGAGTGCGTTGCTGGCTCGTGATGTTTCGATGATGCGGAATGATCTGGTGCCGGATGAGCTCTATTTGGCGGGCTTGCTGCATAGCCTGGGTGGGTTGGCGATGTGGCTGTTGGCTCCGGCGGGTATGCGCTCGGTGAGTCGATTGTTGCAGCGACCGTGCCGTACTTCTGATGAGGTGGAGTATCTGGTTTTTGGCTTCTCTCAGAATGATTTGTCGTATGTTTTGGCCAGAAAGTGGAATATGCCCGATGCGGTGAGTGAGGCGATGCAGGCGGGTGCCGCAAGCCAGGCTCGTTTAAGGGGTGTGGTGATGGCGGAGCAGTTGAGTTTTCTGATTGAGAATAATGGTGATACTTCGGCGGTAACGACGTGTTTGGCGCAAATGACACAGTTTCTTGGGCGTGGGCCTGAGGAGGTGCTGGAGCGGTTATACATTATCCATAATAACTATTTGAAGGTAGCTAAGCAGTACGGAATGCCCTTTGAGGAGCGGCTGGCAGGCTGGCAGGGGGTTGCTGATAAAGGGGCGGTAATCGATGAGGCGGATGCCGCAGAGCCATTAAATACCGAGCCACTAAACAAAGAGCCTCTGGATGAGCGCCATACCCTCTGTATTGCGCCGCGCATTGAGTTGCTCTCTTTTTTGGATAGTTATCTGGAGGGTAACTCGGCTCAGGGTGATTTTTTGCTGGCTGATTTTCTCGATCAGGCGGTTCATCTGCTGCACGATGCGGTAGGGCTTAATCGAGTGATGTATGCGACCATTGTGAGCGATACTGACTGTTTACAGGCGCGCTACAGTGCCGGTGCTGATCGTGATCTTTCATTTAATCTGTTAAGTGTGGATTTAGCGCACAACTCTGTTTTCAGGCAGCTGTTAGATCAGCAATCGCCACTCTGGGTGACCACGGCGATGTGGGATCAAATGTCGGAGGCGATTCCGAGCATCTTAAGCAAAATAAATCCGACACATAGTTTCTTTGCTTATGGTTTTTCTATGCGGGGTAAACCCCACGGTGTTTTTTATGCGGATCGCCGTGTTAAAGGGTGTCAGTTAGATCACCACGCTTTTCAGCGTTTTCAGGCGTTGGTTGAGCGGTGCCAGCTGTTGGTTAATCAGCGAGGGAGTTAAAAGTCTTGTCGACCTTGCAGTGCTCTGGAGAGTGTTTCGCTGTCGGTATATTCTAGCTCGCCACCCAGGGGTACGCCAAAGGCGATACGTGAGCTTTTAATGTCTTGGCGCTGCACCATTTCGTGTATGAAATGTGCGGTAGCTTCCCCTTCGACTGTGGGGTTGGTGGCCAAAATAACCTCTTTTACCTCTTGCGCCATCATCTGCTCTGTCAGCAGGTCGAGGCCAATATCATCAGGGCCGATACCATCGAGTGGTGAGAGGTGCCCCATCAGCACAAAATAGCGCCCACGGTATCCGGAAGATTGCTCTAGGGCGATTACATCGGCGGGTGTCTCCACCACACAAATCAGGCTGGCATCGCGGCGTTGGTCACTGCAAATGGTGCAAAGCTCTGTTTCACAGAGTGTGCGACATTGAGTGCAGTGGCCAATCTTATCCGCTGATTGAAGCAGTGTATCCGCAAGGCGGCGAGCCGCATCACGATCACGTTCCAGCAGTTGGAATGCCATCCGCTGTGCCGACTTGGGGCCAACCCCTGGCAGGCAGCGGAGGTCATCAATAAGCCGTTTGATAAGTGGAGAGAGAGCCATATTAGAAAGGGAATTTCATGCCAGCGGGCAGGCCCATGCCCGAGGTCATGCCGGACATTTTTTCTTGGGAGTTTTTCTCAACTTGGCGCACCGCATCGTTAACCGCAGCAGCCAGCAGATCTTCCAGCATCTCTTTATCATCCGACATCAGAGAGTCGTCAATGTTAACGCGCTTAACATCGTGGCGGCCGGTCATGACCACGCTGACCATTCCGCCGCCTGCTTGGCCAGAGACCTCCATGTTTGCCAGCTCTTCTTGAGCTTTTTGCATGTTGGCTTGCATCTGTTGTGCTTGCTTCATGAGTTGGTTCATTGGGTTGCTCATTATTGCCTCATTATGCGTAATTTAAAGGTGATTGCGATTATATACCCAGCAACAGCAAAAAGTGTGAAAATTTAGTCTCTTTTTCTTACTTGTCATAGGGGTCGATCAGGAGCCAGTTGGCCGGATGCTATCGGTTATGATTTCGGCGGAAAAGAGTTGTTGCATGGCGTGTACTATCGGATCGTTTTGAATAGATTGCTCCGCTGCCTGCTGCTTCTGTGCCTGTAGGCGCTGCTGAATCTGCATCGGGTTTTCAGTTTCACTCTCGCCAATGCGGATCTGTAATTTTACTTCACACTTAAAATGGTTGCTTAACGCCTGTTGCAGTTGACCTTCTCGCTCGCGGTTGATGAACTGCTCATGGCTCTGGATGAGGCAGAGTTCAATCAGATTGCCCTCATGTGAAGTTAGTGTGCAGTGCATGGCCAGTTGACGGACTAACCCACCAATTTCGAGCTGTGCGACCACGCTGTCCCAGTTTTCGGGGGGGGGTGCGGCAGGTTGCGGGGTTGTTTCGGCTTGGGGGGATTGTTCACTTTTAGTGTTAACAGCTGCCGCTTGTTCGGTGCTAGCCGCAGCGGTGGGGGGTTTGGCTAAGCCAGCTCTCATTCGGCCTGCTCTTGTCCCTGCGGGTGGTTTGCTGGTGAGTGTGTTTCGCACCGCAGCCATGGCTGATGCGTGGGCATTATTGGTTACGACGGCTTCTGTTTTTGGTGCAGAACTGTTCGCGGCTGTGGCCTCTTCACGGCTGGATTTAGCCGTGGGGTCTAACGGCTTTTTTACGCTGGCAAGCGCCTCCTGCGCCGGGTTTTTGCTCTCATTATTGGGCGCTGTGGCGGGTTGTGATTCACGGCTATTCGGTGCGCTGGGGGGCGTGACTAACGGCGTGGTTGCCGGGTGAAATGCCAGCATACGCAGCAGCCCCATCTCCAAGCCACCCCGTGGGTCGGGTGCCAGTGGTAAGTCGCGTCGCATATGTAGGGCGATTTGATAATAGAGCTGGACAGTTTCCGGTGTCATCTGTGTGGCCAGTGCGCTTAACGCTTGGTGTGCCTCTTCATCACCTAGGGCATCGGGCACCATTTGAGCCATGGCAATACGTTGTAATGCGGTGAGCAGCTCGGCACAAACGGCTGGGTAGTCAGGCGCTTGGGCCGCGAGCTCGGCAACGCGCGCCATTACCGCCGAGCCATCTTGCTGAGCGAGGCTCTGCAGCAGATTGAATATATAGTGGCGGTCAATGGTGCCCAGCATGCTGCGGGTTTCACTCTCTTTTACCTCACCAGCCCCGAAGGCGATGGCTTGCTCCAGTAAGCTGAGTGCATCACGCATGCTGCCATCTGCGCCATGGGCAATCAGTTTTAGGGCTTCAACTTGAAAGGGTATCTGCTCTTGTTCGAGTAGGTGTTTGAGATGATCGATGATCAGTTCAACCGATATGCGGCGCAAGCTGAACTGTAGACAGCGCGATAGTATGGTAACCGGTAGTTTTTTTGGATCTGTGGTCGCCAGTAAAAATTTCACATGGGGTGGCGGCTCTTCCAGTGTTTTAAGCAAGGCATTAAAACTATGGGTTGAGAGCATGTGTACTTCATCGATCAGGTAGACCTTGTAGCGCCCCCGTGTGGGTGCATATTGTACGTTCTCTAGCAGTTCACGGGTATCTTCTACTTTGGTGCGAGAGGCCGCATCCACTTCGATCAAGTCAATAAAACGCCCCTCATCAATCTCTTTGCAACTGCTGCAACTGCCGCAGGGCGTTGAACTGACACCTTGGTCACAATTGAGAGATTTAGCAAGGATGCGCGAGATGGTGGTCTTACCAACACCACGGGTGCCGGTGAACAGAAAGGCATGGTGTAGACGGTTGCTGTCGAGGGCGTTAATGAGAGCCTGCAAAACATGTGCTTGCCCTACCATCTCCTTGAAATTACGAGGACGCCATTTTCGCGCCAGAACCTGATAACCCATTGCGTGTTATATCCCGAGATTGAGTGTTTTCTAGAGTGGAAAAGAGGATGATAACGTAGCGGGGTGATTACATAAAGAGGCTTGGAGAGTCGATGCGACTGATGCGATTAAAGTGGCGACCTACATCAGCCACATCTCGGCGCCCGAATCAGTTACTACCGTTGCTCCCTTCCGGGCCTGGCGGAGTTCATAACCTATCGTCGCGAGAGGACCAACATAAGTCACCATAACGCATTACACCGAAAGGTGTAGTGGCGGTCATTATACTGATCTATTTTTTATTTACAACGAGAGCTTTGCTCCCAAATCCGCCATTAGAAAATTGACGACCCGTTTTAACGCGGCTGGGGCGGAAAATGTGAATCACGCAAGGCGCTCGAATAGCTATTTTTCACTCATCCGCAATACAAAGTAAGCGGCGATCACTCCGGCGATGATGGATAGCATATCTAGGGTGTTGTAGCGGCCATTTTGAAAGTAATTTATGGCATAACCCATGAGGGGTAGCTCGGTAATAAAAGCGGGTAGCCCTGAAATAATAAATTCATTGATAGCGCTATGCTGCGCCAACTCAAATAGGCAATCAATAGTTAACCAGGTGCCACATATCAGTAGATATACCGAGTGCCTAGCAGGGCTTAGTGCGGCAGTGATTAGGATAAATGCAAAGACATGGCTGAAGGTGGGTAGATAGTTTCCAATAGCGCCAAATAGAGAGGTGCTGCTTTCAAACAGGCTCAGTGACTGCGGGATGAGGTAGGATGTTTCGGCGGGGCGGTCAACCAAATAGACCAGTGAGCCTATCACCAGCGCAACCATTCCGAGTATAAAACGCAACCACTGGTGAGCCTCTTTTTTGTTTGAGGCGAGTGGTGGAGTTTCCTGAGAAAGCATGG
>JALSJH010000024.1 GCA_026989455.1 Chromatiales bacterium
GGATATTCGGTCTTTCCAGATCCGCAGTTGTTACCACGGCTATAGGTTGCTCTATTGCTTAGCGTAGTAGGCGGCGATGGCTTTGATTTCGATGAGGCTGAGCACGTCGGACATGGCCGTCATTTTAGGGTCTTTTCGCAACCCTTGTTGGTACTCCTGCATAGCCAGCACAATATAAGGCTCCAGTTGTCCCGCTAGGCGTGGCACTCCCGGTTGTGTGCTGTATCCACGTTCGCCGTGACAAAAGCTGCAACGCTCTTCTACCAATTTGGCGGGGTCATAGAGCGGGTAGGTGGTTGGTTTTTCTGCTTGTTGCGCTTCAAAATAGAGCGCAATATCGTTGAGCTGTTGTGAGGTGAGGCCCTGAACAACTGTCTCCATGCTCTCATGGCTGCGTTTGCCGTTGCTATAGGCGAGCGTTGCAGAGACTAGGTAAAAAGAGTCTTGTCCGGCCAGACCGGGTACGTTGGCTGGGTCACCGCTGATACCTTTATCGCCATGGCACACGGTACAGGCGGATGCCAGTGCTTCACCACGGCTAATATCACCGTCGACACTGGGCTTGTTTTGGCGTATCGGCTCTTGGCGGGCGTAGAAATAGGCGATTTTTTCGATATCCACATCACTGAGCCCAGAGACAAGGTTAGTCATTGTTTTATGGTGGCGAACATCGATTTGGTAATCTTTGGTGGCACGGGTCAGGTATTTGACATCAAATCCGCTGAGGCTGGGTATGTTTTTCATCTGGCTATTACCCTTGTCGCCGTGGCAGCCATTGCAGGAGGCGGCCATGCGCTTGCCATCTTCCAGTGGGTGGAAAGCGCCATCTGATTCGATATCCTTGTGCAGTGGCGACTCTGTGGTTTGCAGGGCGTAATAGGCTGCAAGATCCCGGATTTGTTGGTTGCTCAGCTTGGCAACCGGCTCCTGCATTAGCTCTTCATTGCGTTTGCCATCACGGTAATCCATGGTGGCTTTAACAAGATAGGCTGCGGGTGACCCTGCGAGGCTGGGCATATAGGGGTTGAGGCTGTTGCCATCATAGCCGTGGCAGCCAGCACAACGCTCCGCCAGGCGCTTGCCTCGGTTGGCATTACCTTTTTTGGGTCTGGGTGGTTTTTCCGGTTTTTGGACGGCATAGTGTGCGGCAATCGCACGAATTTTTTCATCGTCTTTACCTAGCATATTCTTGAACATGGCCATCAATTCGTGGTCACGCTCACCGTTGAAGTAGCTGTTAAGCGCGGGTTCGAAATATTCGAGCGGCATGCCTGCAAGGCTTGGGGTGTTGACATGTTTTTGACTACGCCCCTTTTCACCATGGCAACCATCACAGCTTTTGGCGATACGCGAGCCAACTTCAAGTGCCTTTTTATCACTCAGTATCGATTTAGACTCAGCATCAGCCACTGCTCCTGTCCAAGGGGTATCCAGGCTGGCGTAGTAGGCTGATACGTTGGCGAGGCTTTCGGGGCCTACCACTTGGGTGACACGCTCCATTTCGGCATGTTTACGTGCGCCATTGGTATAGGCGATCATTGAACGAATCAGATAATCTTGCTCCAACCCGGCGATGAAGGGCGCACCACTGCGTGCTTCAACACCGCTCATGCCATGACAGAGCGCACAGCTGGATTTGGCGACTTGACGACCGGCGCTGATGTCACCAATGTGGAAGGGTTCTGTTGTGGCCGCTTCAAGTTTTGGCATATCGGCTCTGTTGCCGCTGCTCTCCGTAGCGATCGACTCATCACTCTTATCTTTCAAGGTATTCGGAGGTGGGTTGGAGTCACAACCGCTCAGCAAAGTGAGCAGCAGTGCCAACATAAGGTGTGTGAATTTCATTGATCGCTCCTTTCAGGGCAAAGGGTGATTGCGCGATTCTAATTTGAGGCCGTGGGTGGGTCGCTCTCATCTTGCTGAACCAACCCTCTCTCTTCCTGGTGGGCATCCGTGGGTAGTTTGTAGAACCACATTTGATACATTGAGATGAAAAACATCACCGCAAAGCAGCTCCCCATTGCGGCACCGCTGATCAGGACAACCCAAGCAAAGGGTTCAAATATTTTGGTGATATACCAAGCGGAAATATCAAGAAATATCGAGACAAAAGGGATGGCAATCAGTGAGATTTTAATCCACTCCCGCTTTAAATAGGCGTGGCAGAAGATGGATCCTACGATAAAAAATATGAAGGTGAGGCCAAACAGGTGGATGTGTGACACTCTTACCAGAGTATACAGGTCGGCCCCGTGATCCTCCTCGGCGACGTTCTCGATACCTTCGTAATCTTCCAATTGCGGGAGGTGTGGGTTGCGTTTGTTGTGGCAGGTGATACAGCGTTTGTCGAAAATCGACTTCATTTCACTTTCGTAACGCTCTTCGGTGATGCCGTTACGCACCCAATCACTGATTTTTATATTCTCTGCGGCGGGCAGCATATTGGACATGGGCCCCCTGAGTGAAGACTCCAGAACAGTGCCGGTTTTGGTGCCACTGTAGGCAATAACTATATCATCAACCGTGAGCATCGGCTCACCATCACGACCGTGATGGCTGGCGAATACATAGATCATCGCAAATGAGTAACCCAGGCCTAATACACAGAGTGCGCCACTGTAGAGAACTTTTTGTACCAGTGGAAGGTGTGAGAAGTGTACAAAAAAACGCCAGCTCATAGATGCCTCTTACTTTCTTAATAATTCTGATGTTTGTCGGGATAACCTACCGAGTAGTTAACTTATCGCACTCTGTTATCCATTGAGTTGGATTCTACATTAATCTATTTTAATTTCCAGTTTTAGCGGGAAAAAGAGTTGAGGGGGGGTAGTGAGGTTTGATGCACTCACATTAAGCTCTTGAAGTGTCTCTATCGGGGAGTAGAGTCCCTAGTATTGGCTGGAAATGGGTAAAATGGTGAGATTTTTTATTGTGATTGGTTTAGTATTAGTCCAAATTAAGCATCATGCATATGGGTGGTTTTCTACTTGAAAATTCCCCCGCAAAGTTAATGTTAATGGAGGGTAGACAATGAGCAAGATTAAAATGGCACTCACTCTGGTTCCTGTAGGCCTGATGGCGCTGGTAGTGGGGTGTTCAGGTGAATCACAGGTGAGCTTTAGTAAAGATGTTCAACCTATCCTGAATGATAACTGTCTTAAATGTCATGTTGAGGGTGGGGCGGGTTTTGTTAAAAATGGACTTAACATGACCTCTTATGAAAACTTGATGAAAGGTACTAATTTTGGCCCGGTTATTGAGCCAGGTAGCAGTATTTCAAGTACTTTGGTGCGTTTGATTAGCGGCAATGCTGATCCCTCTTTGAAAATGCCCCACGGCTCAGGTAACAAACCCCTGAGTGAGGGTGAAATTAATACCATCAAGGCGTGGATTGACCAAGGTGCCAAAAATAACTAATGGCCAACGGCTGGCATTCAAAAAAGGATGCCAGCGCCCATCTTTGATGATGGATAACACCCCTTCCCCCTCGTATCGATAAAGCCCATCTTTTAGTGTTGAAATGCTGTAACTTAGCATATTCATCTTTTGCTTCAACTCTTCGTTATTTTCGCACTCAATCGGTCACATATTCCCTTCTATTTTTTCATGTGTTAGATCACTCTATGCTGGCTACAAAGTCACCGCTGTGGCTGTTTGAGGAGAAGATGCCTCCCGTGAAAGTTAACCCGGATAATTCATAAATTATGCACAATCACTATTTTTTATCTATGGCATGGAATAAATTCTGAAGTGGCGCGTTGTTTAGGGTGTAAGTTCACTTAAACCTAGATCCTGCAAGTGTTCATACTTACTCAGCACAAGCACGATCACTTGCAGGATCTAGGTTAAACTCAATGTACAGATGGAGAGAGATCATGATGACCGTAATCGATAATAATCGTATCAATAGTGCGAAGCGCGCTTTTGTTACACGTAATGTTGTACTGGATCAGGTTCGTCTGCTGGATAGTGAGCCTACACAGATTAATAGTGGTGACTTGGTGTTGGCCCGAGTGGAGAAAATTGGTAATCACAAAGGGTTGGAGTTAACCACCGGTCGTCGTTCAATTTTACATAAAGGTGATGAGATTCTGGTGGCCTATGGTAATCGCTATGCACCGGATCAGTATGAGGCGGTAGTGCCTGAGGATATGGGCCGTTGTGATTTGGTAGCCGCAGGAGGAATTGCCTCTAAAGCCTTGAGCTGGAGCACTCGGATAAGAGCACCTACCCGTATTAGACCCATCGGTCTGGTGTGTGGTGCGGACGGTAAAGTGATCAACCTCTCCCGTTATAAAGTGGCAGAGCAGGTGGTGAGTGATATTCCCAAGGTGATTGCAGTGGTCGGCAGCAGTATGAATGCCGGTAAAACCACCACGGTAGTGAGTCTGGTACGGGGTCTTACACAAAAAGGTTATCGGGTGGGTGCGGTTAAAATTACCGGTACCGGAGCGGGTGGGGATTTATGGAAAATGCATGATGCGGGTGCTGCTGAGGCGGTGGACTTTACCGATGCCGGCATCTCCAGCACCTTTATGACACCGTTACCACAACTACACGAAGCGACCCATCGCTTGGTGTCACACTTGGCTGCTAAGCAGTGTGATGTGATCGTGATGGAGATTGCGGATGGTATTTATCAGCAGGAGAGCTCTGGGTTGATTCAAAGCTCGCAGATGCAGAATCTGGTTAATGGCTATGTCTATGCTGCGGATGGCTCCACTGGGGCTGCTGCCGGGGTTGCGTGGCTACAGCGCTTTGGCTTGGTGTTGGGTGTCAGTGGCAAAGTTACCGCCTCACCGTTGGCCAGTCGCGAGGCTGAGCAGGTGACCGGTTTACCCTGTTTCACATCAGATGCTTTGGCTCAGGGCGAGGTGGCTGAGCAGTGGCTGCAAGCGCTTAATACTGAGGAGCTTTGCGAAGCACTATGAAGCTGCCACTGCTATTCGCCGGACGGAGAAAGCAGTGGTTTATCCGCCTGGTCAGTTTATCCATCACTGAAGCGTTGGCGCTGTTCGCGGTGGCGATGTTGTTCCGCGAGCTGCTGATTGTTTTGCATGCTAGCGGGCCAACCAGCCTGCCGGGATATCTCTCTCTGGCGCTGGTGTCGAGTGCGGTAGTGATTGCATTGACTCACTGGGGGGCGAATAGTATTTCGGAGCGGCTGGGGATGGATTACAGCAATACGCTGCGTTTGGTATTGCTGCGTAGCTGTGTGGTGGCTAGTGGCGGGGCACAGCCACAGCGCTTAGGTACTACCATGGCGCGGATGATGGGTGATCTGGCGGCAGTGCGAGAGTGGGTCTCTCAGGGGCTTGCCACGGCTATGATCGCCAGTGCTACCCTAGTGGCTAGTTTTGCTGGGTTGGCGGCCATCGATACACAGTTGGCTCTGCATATTGGGGGCGCTTGCTTGGTGGTTATGGCGCTATTGATACCGCCAGTTGTCTCCAAACTTTTTCAGCTGGCACAAGAGCTGCGCCGCCTGCGAGGCAAGCTCTCTTCACAGTTAGGGGACCTGGTGCTGAGTGCTTCCACGGTGGCGCATATGGGGCGTTATCGTAGTGAAGCGGGTCGTGTGGATAAGCAGAATCAGGCGTTGATGCGTGCCAGTGTGGCACGCACTCGGATTTTGAGTCTACTTACCGCGTTGACAGTGGTCGTGGTGCCGGCATCGGTGGCTTGGGTGAGTCTGCTGTTGGCTCAGGGGTATCCGTTACCCATGCAGCAGCCCGGCTCATGGACCACGCTGTTGTTTACGCTTTCGCTGCTCTCTGTTTCGCTGACCGGACTGGTGCGCAGTCTGGATCAATTGATTAACTATATTGTCGCTCGTCGCCGCCTGCTACAGCTGATGAAAACGGCTAAGCAGGCCCGCTTATCCCGCCGTGGTCGCCGTGCGCTGCCCAGAGGTGAGGCACTGGCAGTTGATATTCGTTCGCTGAATCCTTCGGGCATCAAGGTTACTGCTCCACTGCATGCGCCCGCAGGCAGTACGGTTGCTTTGGTGGGTGCTTCGGGGGCGGGTAAGTCTCAGCTGTTACGTCATTTTTTACAGGCGAGTGATGGTATGGGCAAGGTGAGTATTGCCAGTTTGAAGCTAGGTAAGATTGATCTGACATCACTGCGTAAACGGGTGCACCTAGTCACCCCCGAGTTTGCCTTGATGCGCGGCTCTCTGTTGCGTAATTTGCGTTATGCAGCGCCGATTAAGCGCCGTCGATTGCGCCATATCTGTCGTTTGTGTCAGCTCAGTGGTACCGATGCCCGAGTGGCGCGTAAACAGCGGCTTGATCAGACCGGTAAGGACTTGCCTTCAGCCTTGGCGGCAAGGGTTCGTCTGGCGCGAGCTCTTGCCTCTCGTCCTGGGCTGTTACTGGTGGATGATGCGGCATTTCTCTACGACCCACTGGCTCGAGAGGCGTTACGAACAGTACAAGAGAAGTGTAAGCTGACACTGGTCATTGCGGCACCCGATATCAAGTGTGTCAATTATTTGCGCCCTGATGTGGTGTGGCAGATGGAAGAGGGTGAGCAGGGCCGGCAGATTACCCCACAAAAAAACAGTTTAACCCTGCTGTCGCCAAAGCCGATTAAGAGTAAATTAACCGGATGAGCGTTTTACACTTCGATTGGCGTATCGCTACAGTTTCCCCATTCAGACCATGAGCCGTGATAGCCGCGCACTTTGGGGTAGCCTAAAAACTTCAATATCGCATACATGAGTGCAGAGCGATGGTGGCTCTGGCAATGGACGATGATCTCATTTTCCCGGTTGATCTGGCGTTCTGCCATAAGCGCTTTAAGCGCTGTTGTCGGTTTCAGATGTAGATCATGTTGTGAATTGAAGGTGAGGCTCCAGTCCATATTTATTGCCCCCGGGATGTGACCACCTCGGGCTGCACGCAGGTCATCACCACAATATTCAGCGGGGCTGCGGGCATCAAGAAGGGTTATTTTTGGCTCATCTAGATGGGAGAGTATGTAGGCTTTATCTGCAATCACCTCTGGATTGGGGATAACCTTAAAGTGACTAGCAGGCCACAGGTTACGCTCACTCTCCATTGGGTAGCCACCCGCTTGCCAGGCGCTGCGGCCACCGTTGAGGATCGATACATTATCAAAACCACAGGCGGCAAGTGTCCAGAGTAGGCGAGCTGCTTTTCCGCTGCCTTCAGCGTCATATGTAATAATGTGTGCATCGTTACGCAGGCCAATTTTTGAAAAGAGTGTTTGCAGTTGCTCGAAGTCGGGCAGCAGCCCCAGAGTGGGTGGCTGCTGTGTGATGATCTCAGCGTACTCAAGATGAATCGCACCCGGTAGATGGCTTTCGCTATAAAGCTCAGGTGCAGACATATCAATGATTTGTAGTTGAGGATTGTTAAGTTGGCAGGCGAGTCTGTCTGCTTCGACAAAAACAGCAAAGAGGGGCTGTTGCATTATTTTATCTCTCGTTTTACCCCGGATATTTCATGAGATTGTGCATAACTTATGAATTATTCGGGTTATTATCCAGCCGCGTTTGCGGTTTGTGCAGATGACTTCCGTGCCAAACGAATCTTCAGCTTCATATTACCACCCGAGTGTGCATAACGAATAGTGGTCTCTTCGCTGATCTCTCCTGTTTGGAACAGGTTAAAGAGCGTGTCATCCAGGGTCTGGCTCATCTCTGAAGTATCTTTCTGAATATACTCCTGGATTTTGTCGGTGGTCCCGCGACGAATCAGATCTGCAGTGTGAGCCGTAAATGAGTGTATCTCATACGCCAGCACCTGCTTGCCATTTATTGCAGGTACCAGCTGCTGTAGAATGATGGTGCTAAGGTTGCCCGCCAGGGCGGTCAAAACCCGGGCACGTCGCTCCTCTGGGAACATGGCTACCATGCGGTCAATAGCTTGGCTAACGCCATTGGCGTGCATGGTTGATATGCAGAGGTGGCCGGTATCGCTGAACTCAAGCAGCTTCTCCAATACAGCCGCTTCACGCACCTCACCGATCATCATTACATCGGGAGATTGACGTAGCACATTGACCAGCCCTTGATGATATGAGGTGGTATCTACGCCGATTTCACGCTGGTTTACAATGCTGTCACCCGCCTCAAATATATATTCAATAGGGTCTTCCAGGGTGATGACATGGCAAAGATCTTGCTCTGTGCGATGTTTAATCATTGAGGCCAATGTCGATGATTTCCCGGTACCCGCAGGCCCCACAATAAGCACTAAGCCGTTGTGTAGCATGGATACTTTTTCCATCACCTGGGGGAGCCCCAGATCGGTTATGCTGGGGATGCTGGAGGGGATCGCACGAATGACCATGGCAATCGAGTGGCGCTGTTTGAATATATTGATACGAAAACGCCCTACTTGGGGGAGTGACACGCCAATGTTGATGTCCGGGTTTTTCTGGAAGGTATCGTAATGCTCATCCATCATCAGTAGACGCGACATTTTATCAATTTTATCCGCACTGATGGCACTGCCAACGGGTGGCTGTATTTTTCCAAGCACCCTGAATGTGGCTGGACGATCAGCAGAAATGAAAAGATCAGATGCACCCATGGTAATCATCTGTTGCAGTAGTTTTGATAGCTGATCCATACCGAATCCCGTGGGTTGAGTTATGTTTTGAATAGATTTGAGCATTGTACCTGAAGTCGATGCTCAGGGTGGAGGGTGATTCGATATTGTTATTGCCTATTAAATGGCCTTAATTATAATTTAATTAAGTTTAATCAATAAGATATGACTTATTATGGGTATAGTCTTTATTTGCGACTTTGAGAGCTGGTTATCATTATGAGGGGGCTGGTGTATGTGATGCATCCTACATCAGTGCACCTCTCTCATCTAAGAGTTAGGGGGTACTCTTTTCAGTACTGCCCTCGCTATTCGGTTAAACTTACACTCTCTATGAGTCATTCGGATTAATAGTGACTGTCTTGATGTTGATTGTGTGGCTTGTCCACGTCTAAGCCAGTCGCTGGCTAATTTGCGTAGCCAGTACCCCCGTTACTATGTTGAGTAAACCAGACCATGGCTGACAAGTTTGATGCGCAACACTTCCTGAAAAATCTCACCAGTAAGCCCGGAATTTACCGCATGCTGGATATTGAGCAGGTGGTTATCTATGTGGGCAAGGCTAAAAACCTCAAAAAACGCCTTACCAGCTATTTTCGCAAGCGTGTGGATAACCCAAAAACACGGCTGTTGGTGACACAAATTGCCAATGTTGAAGTGGTCGTCACCCACACCGAAGGGGAGGCGCTGCTGCTAGAAAATAATCTTATTAAAGAGCTCAAGCCGCGCTACAACATATTGCTGCGTGATGATAAGAGTTACCCTTATATCTTTCTCTCCACCGATGATGACTTTCCTAGGCTCGGTTACCATCGGGGAGTAAAACGCGCCAAGGGGCGTTACTTTGGCCCTTATCCCAGTGCGGGGTCAGTGCGCGAGTCTTTGAACCTGTTGCAGAAAATATTCCCAGTGCGTCAATGTGAAGATACCTTCTATCGCAGCCGTACCCGGCCCTGTTTGCAGTATCAGATCAAACGCTGTACTGCGCCGTGCGTGGGTTTCGTAACCAAGGCGGCTTATGCAGAGGATGTTAACCATGCGGTGATGTTCCTCGAAGGTAAAAATGAGCAGGTAATCAATGATTTGGTTGCCTGTATGGAGGTGGCATCAAAGAGCCTGGCATTTGAAAAGGCGGGTAATTATCGCGACCAAATTACCCACCTGCGTCGTGTGCAGGAGAAGCAGTATGTGAGCAATGAGGGGGGGGATCTGGATGTGGTCGCCTGTGAAGTGGAAAACGGCCTTGCTTGCGTACAGGTGTTCTTCATTCGCGGCGGGCGTAATTTGGGGAATAAAAGTTTTTTCCCAAAACAGACCAAACATGCCACTCCATCGGAGGTGCTGGCGGCTTTTTTACCTCAATATTATCTTGCCGCTCACCACTCGAAGGGGGTGATTCCACGGCGTATTCTACTAAATCACCCGCTGGAGGAGATGGATTGGCTAGCAGAGCTGTTTGGAGAGCAGGCCGGTTATGCGGTGCAACTCTCCACAGAGGTGCGCAGTGAGCGCCGCCGCTGGTTAGAGATGGCGACCAATAATGCGCGTATTGCACTGCGCAGCCAGATTACCAGCAAGGCTAATATGCAACAGCGCTACGAAGCACTACAGGATGCGTTGCAACTGGATGCTATTCCGCAGCGGATGGAGTGTTTTGATATTAGCCATACCATGGGGGAGGCTACTGTGGCCTCCTGTGTGGTCTTTGATGGGCAGGGGCCTGCTAGGTCGGATTACCGCCGTTTTAATATTAAAGACATTATCGGCGGTGATGATTATGCCGCGATGCGCCAAGCACTGTTGCGCCGCTACACCCGGTTAAAAAAGGGTGAAGGTGCATTGCCAGATATTCTCTTCATTGATGGTGGCAAGGGGCAGCTGAGTCAGGCAGAGGAGGTGTTCGAAGAGCTGCAAATTAACGGTGTGATGTTAGTGGGTATTGCCAAAGGGGCGAGCCGCAAGCCCGGAGAAGAGAGCCTTTTCTTGTCCGCATCTTCCAGCCCCTTTATACTGTCGGCTGATTCACCCGCTCTGCACTTGATTCAACAGATTCGTGATGAGGCGCACCGTTTTGCCATCACCGGGCATCGGGCACGGCGTGCTAAAATACGCAATGTTTCACCGCTTGAAGGTATTACCGGGCTGGGGCCAAAACGACGCCAACAGCTTTTAAAGCATTTTGGTGGTCTTCAGGAGATAAAACGTGTCGGGGTTGAAGATCTTGCTAAGTTAAATGGTATCAGTACCGAACTGGCACAACGCATTTATGATCAGTTTCACCAGGATGATGTATAAAAAATGAAAGAGAAAATACCCAATATACTGACCTACGGCAGGATTCTGGCCATTCCGGTGTTGGTTATCTTCTTCTACCTGCCGGTTGAATGGTCAGCTTTTGCCGCCACCATCGTTTTTATGGTAGCGGCTGTTACCGACTGGCTGGATGGCTATCTGGCACGTCGTTGGAATCAAACTTCGGCATTTGGTGCGTTTCTTGATCCGGTGGCAGATAAACTAATCGTTGCCGCTGCACTGATTATTTTGGTGGAGCGCAACCCGACCAGTGCAGAGAGTATCTATCTGGCACTGCCCACCATTGTTATTATTGGTCGTGAAATTGCCATCTCTGCGTTACGCGAGTGGATGGCCGAGATTGGGGAGAGTGCCGCAGTGGCCGTTTCAATGATTGGCAAGGTGAAAACAACCGTGCAGATGATCGCTATTACACTGCTGCTTTATCAGGCACCGATTGTAGGTGTTTCAGCAGCGGATGCGGGGCTGGTGCTGCTCTACGTTTCAGCGATATTAACCTTCTATTCAATGGTTATTTACTTGAAAGCGGCGTGGCCAATTCTTAAGGAAGCTCCGACCAAACCATAAATGTTTTACGCTGGCTGAAATCGCCCTCATTTATCCCGAAAATTGCACCAATAGAACAACTATTACTGCGTATTTCGGAACAGATGAGAACAATTTCCTCTCAGCCTAAATTCATCCAGGC
>JALSJH010000025.1 GCA_026989455.1 Chromatiales bacterium
CCATAAATGTTTTACGCTGGCTGAAATCGCCCTCATTTATCCCGAAAATTGCACCAATAGAACAACTATTACTGCGTATTTCGGAACAGATGAGAACAATTTCCTCTCAGCCTAAATTCATCCAGGCTTAATCAGAGCTTCCTTAATAAACACGACGCATAAAATGCAGGCGACAATAATGCCAGAGCCGAAAAATACATTGAGTCGACTCAGGCAGTGCGCCAACCTGAAGTTGATAAGTGACCTGGATTATCAATTTGCCCGCTTTGTTGCCGAAAAATCCCCCGATGTTAGCAGCGAGCTGCTTCTGGCAGCCGCCTTGCTGAGCAACCAAACCGGGCAGGGGCATCTCTGTATTGAGCTGAAAAGTTTTGCTGAACAGCCACTATTTGGTAGTGACAGACACCCTGAAATAGAAACACTAATAGCCCCCAAACGCCGCGCATGGCGTAGTGCACTCCGAAAGTGTCAACAGGTGGCCACCCCGGGCGATCGAGGCTTGATGGTGCTTGATACCGCAGACCGGCTCTACCTCGCAAAATATTGGCACTTTGAAGCCGCTACTGCGGCTGCATTGAACGAACGTGCCGCTCAACCGGTTGAAGTAAACAGACCCCTTCTTCAGGCGGGATTGGAGCGACTTTTCCCGGATAGCTCAGCGTCGACTGACTGGCAGCAAATCGCGGCAGCTGTTGCGGTGCTTAAATCATTTTCAGTGATCACCGGAGGGCCAGGCACCGGTAAAACCACCACCGTGGTCAAACTGCTGGCACTCCTAGTTGAGCAGCGAGAGGCAACCCCGCCACGTATTGCGCTGGCTGCACCCACGGGAAAAGCCGCTGCTCGGCTCAGTGAGTCGATTCGGGAAAAGAAGAGCCAACTACTCTGTTCAGATGCCGTGCGTGATGCGATTGTC
The DNA here is from genome assembly GCA_026989455.1 of Chromatiales bacterium. Taxonomy (GTDB): domain Bacteria; phylum Pseudomonadota; class Gammaproteobacteria; order RBG-16-57-12; family RBG-16-57-12; genus JAFLJP01. The sequence continues at coordinate 917 of JALSJH010000025.1, forward strand.
GACGAGGCGACTACCTTGCATCGCCTGCTGGGTGTTATACCGGGCAAGGTGAATTTTCGCCATAACCGTGATAATCCGCTGCACCTGGATGTGTTGGTGATAGATGAAGCATCAATGATCGATCTCCCTATGATGTCGCGTCTACTGGATGCACTTCCCCGACACTGTCGGCTGATTTTGTTGGGTGATAAAGATCAGCTGGCCTCAGTAGAGGCGGGTAGTGTGTTGGGTGACATCTGCGCGGCCGGGTTGGGTGATGGCTACTCTGTCGAGCTGTGTGAGCAGCTGCAAGTGCTGACCGGAAGCCATCTTGTCGCACTTAAACAGCTGGATTCACCTTTAAACGATACGGTTGTCTGGTTACGAAAAAGTTATCGCTTTGACGCATCGGGTGGTATCGGCATGCTGGCGATGGCGGTTAATGCGGGAAAAGCCAAGCAGGCGCTTGCCAGCTTTGATGATCTGTTGAACGATAACATCACGCTGGAGAGTGTCTCAGCAGAACAACTCCCGCACCGGCTTACTCAGCAAGGGGTCGCGTATTACCGTCACTACCTCAAATGTGATAATCCAATAGCGGCGCTTCAAGCTTTTAACCGCGTGCGTATTTTGTGTGCGCTGCGTGAAGGGGTGTTTGGGGTTAAACAACTCAATCAACGGATTGAAACGGCGCTTAACCAGCAGCGTTTAATCGATAATCGTCAGCACTATTATGCTGGTCGACCAATTATGGTTACCCGAAATGATACGGCGCTAAAGCTCTACAATGGGGATATCGGCTTGATTTGGCCAGACAATGATAATGGCGGTAGGCTGCGTGCCTTCTTCACGATGCCCGATGGTTCACTGCGTAAAATTTTACCCAACCGCTTGCCACAACATGAAACAACCTATGTGATGACGGTACATAAAAGTCAAGGCTCCGAATTTGAACAGATTATTTTGCTGTTGCCCGATGAGTCGTTGCCGGTTGTGACCCGAGAGCTGCTCTACACGGGCATTACCCGCGCCAAAAAGAGCGTGGATATCTGGTCGCACCCCTCAATATTTGAACGGGCGATTAATCGTCCAACCGCACGAGCCAGTGGATTAACAGAGGCGTTGAGATATTGATGGATAAAGAGCTTTTGATCTTTATGGTGCTGATTGGGCTGGCTGTCTGGTTTTGGCTCGACTCTATGCGAGCCCATGAAGCGGCTGTGAAATATTGCAAACAAGCGTGTGAAAAAGAGGGCTGGAACTACCTGGATCAAGCGGTAGTATTGAAAAAAATCTGGCCACGACGTAATCCCCGAGGACGCATTCAGCTGCGCCGTGAATACGCTTTTGACTACAGTACCGGTGGCGGTGACCGCCAAGAGGGGTTGGTTGTTATGCTTGGCCCAACGGTGCAACAACTCACCATGATGAGTCGTGATCAGGATGACGGCGGGGTTTATTGATCTCTGCCCTTTGCAATGAGCGACTACTCCCTTGCTCTTCAGGTTCACTTAAGTATTTTTAAATACTATCTAGTGCATACTAAGTGAGCCTTGAACAAGTCATGACTATAGTTTCCATAAAAGCCCTTGCAACTTTGATGGTAGTGTAAACGATGCGAATTACTCAAATCATGTTATCTAAAGGATGGGGTGGTGCGGAGCGAATTTTTATCGATCTAGTGAAGGGGTTGGCTGAGCAGGGTATTCAGGTTCAGGTGATTATGGATAGGCGTTTTCAGCAAAAAAATCAGCTGGAAGGTATCGATAACATCACCCCCTCTTTTATTCGTCCTCTCTCCCACATAGACTTTATTGCAGCGGCAAAGCTGTGCAAAAAAATTAAGCAATTTGCGCCTGATGTTGTGCATTGTCACCTCTCCCGAGGGGCGCTGATGGGTGGGCGTGCAGCGGCCAAGCTGACACTACCTGCGGTGGTGACGACACACAACAATATCAAATTAAAATATTGCCGAAATATTAATCACTTTATTGTGCTAACCGAAGCTCAACGCGACTACTTAGAGGGGCAGGGTGTGAGCGGTGAGGTGATCGCTAAAATACCTAACTTCTCTAATTTTAAACCCGTCTCTGAAATAAAAAAGAGAACGAATCCAGTTTTTGTAGCTTATGGGCGGATGGTGCCAAAAAAAGGTTTCGTAGATCTGATTCATGCTTTTCGTCTGATAGCAGAGAAGCAGCCTGATGCTAAACTGCTGATTGGTGGTGAGGGGGTAGGGCGAGATGAGTTGCAGAAACTGCTACGGGAGTTCGGCTTGCAGCAGCAGGTCAGTTTCGTGGGTTGGGTAGAGGATGTGAAGCAGCATCTTGAGCAAGGGGCGGTTTTTGTACTGCCATCTCGCGACGAACCTTTCGGAATTGTTTTGCTGGAAGTGATGGCTTGCGCGGTGCCGATCGTAACTACAAAAACCACCGGAGCGTGTGAGATTCTTTCCGATGAAACGGCCTACTTTGCGGATGTGAGCAACCCCGTATCATTAAGTAGTGCGATGGCGCTGGCATTGCAATCTCCCGAGCGCTGGCAGAAAGCAGAAGCCGCATTGGCACTGTTTAAGAGACATTATCGCAAGGGGAGTGTCATACCCACCACCATTGAGCATTATCAAAATATTTTGGCTGGATAATCTCTGCTGTTGGCATGTGATTGCACCATATGGTCGCGCTCTGCACTATTCTTGTGCGGGTGCGGTGTTACTCTTTAGATCACCCATCTGTTTACCATCAAAAACACTTACGAATCAGTTTGTTACTGTGATTGCGTTGTTGGCCTAAAACCTGCTACGCCTCAACTGTATAGATTAGTTGAGTCAAAATTAGAACAATGCCCTAACCTTCGGATCGAGACGCGAAAGAGTGTGCTTTTATTCGATAATTAGGTAATAAAATTGACGGAGTTTTTGGAGTAATAGGGGAGAGTTATGTCGTATTTAGAGCCTTCAGAGTTTGTTACAAAAATGGTGGACGCGGGGGAGTCCAAAGTTTACATGTCAGTCAAGGATACGGTTATTCGTGCCTACATGGCCGGTGCGGTACTAGGGCTTGCGGCGATGTTTGCGATTACCGTTATTGTTCAGACCGGCTCGTTGCTGCTAGGGTCAATACTCTTTCCGGTGGGCTTTATCATGTTGTATTTGATGAAGTTTGATCTGTTAACCGGTGTGTTTACCTTGGTGCCACTGGCCTGGCTTGATAAACGACCGGGTGTGACCATTGGGCAGGTGCTGCGCAACTGGGGCTGGGTGTTTTTGGGTAACTTGGGTGGCGCGTTGACGGTTGCCGTGATCATGTCTTTTGTTTTGACCTACGGTTACAACATCGACGGAGGTGCCGTGGCTGATAAAGTGGGGCATATCGGTGAGTCCCGAACTCTGGGCTATAAGGAGCATGGTGTTGAGGGGTGGATGACTATCTTCATGCGTGGCATGCTGTGTAACTGGATGGTCTCGATGGGGGTTGTTGGCGCGATGATCTCTACTTCAGCCACCGGTAAAATTGCGGCCATGTGGATGCCGATCATGTTGTTCTTCTATATGGGTTTTGAGCACTCAATCGTTAATATGTTTTTGTTCCCATTTTCAATGATTATGGGCGGTGATTTCACTGTCTCCGATTACCTTCTTTGGAATGAGTTACCCACGGTGTTAGGTAATTTGGTAGGTGGTTTGGTATTTGTGGCACTACCACTCTACTATACGCACGTTAGAACAAGCCCTGATCGCAAGATCAGTAAGTAAATCATAAAAATCGCTTGTTTTTAGGGGGCTGAGTATCCGATCGATTTTACGCTCGGTGCTCTCCGCCTCTCCTCGCCTCCAATATACCCTCATCCACAGACAGATCTTTTCACAATCTATGGATTTAATGGTTAAATCAATAGCTTGAAAATCTGTCTGTGGATGAGAATATATGATGATGGATTGACCACAATGCTGAATCAATTAAATGTCTCTATTGGCCAAGGGTCAGATAAAGGCCGCAAAGAGATCAATCAAGATTTTCATGGTGCCTGTGTGCCGAAGGAGCCGCAGTTAACCTCCAAGGGGGTTGCGGTTGCCATGGCAGATGGCATTAGCAGTAGTGAAGTGAGTCAACACGCCAGTGAAGTGGCCATTAAAAGTTTTCTGGAAGACTATTTTTCCACGCCCGAATCCTGGACGGTTAAAACATCCGTACAGCGGGTACTGAAGGCGGCAAACTCTTGGCTCTACCTGCAAACCCGCAACAGCCCCTACCGCTATTTACCCGACAAGGGTTATGTCTGTACCTTCACCGCGTTGGTGATCCGCTCTAATACTGCACATATTTTCCATGTGGGGGATACCCGTGTTTATCGCCTAGTTAAAAACAGCCTCGAACAGATTACCGAAGACCATCGGCTTTGGGTCTCAAAAGATAAAAGTTATCTGAAACGTGCGCTTGGCATGGGTGATGAACTCGAACTGGATTATCAATCCTTTATTTTGGAAGTGGGGGATCTCTATGTGTTGGCAACCGATGGTGTTTATGAGTATGCCGCCGATGATTTTATCATCGAGACGATTAGATCTCACCAGGCCGATTTAGACAAAGCAGCTGCGCTGATTATTGAGGAGGCTCTTCAACAGGGGAGTAGTGATAACCTGACTATTCAAATTGTCAGAGTCGATAAGCTGCCAACCCAGGATGTTGGAGAGGCCTATAAGCAGTTGACCAGGCTTCCTTTTCCTCCCGAGCTTAAAGCGAGGATGGTGTTTGATGGCTATGAGATAATCCGCGAGTTGCGGATTAGCCACCGCAGTCATATCTATCTGGCAGTGGATGTGGAGAGCAGCGAGCAGGTTGTTTTGAAAATCCCCTCGGTTGATCTTCGCAATAACCCTGAATATCTAGAGCGCTTTCTAATGGAGGAGTGGGTTGCCCGCCGCATCAATAATGCCCACGTACTAAAGCCGTGCTTGCAGACCCGCAAGAGAAACTATCTCTATATTGTCACCGAATTTATCAAAGGACAGACGTTGAAGCAGTGGATGACCGACAATCCGCAGCCTGATATTGAGGTGGTACGCACTCTTATGGAGCAAATTGCCATCGGGTTACGGGCATTTCATCGTCAAGAGATGTTTCACCAGGATCTGAGGCCCGACAATATCATGATTGATGAGATGGGAACGGCAAAAATTATCGACTTTGGCTCTGTTCGGGTGGCTGGGCTGGTAGGGGTTACGAACAGTATTGAGCAGCAGGAGGTACTGGGCACGGCAATCTATAGCGCACCAGAGTGTTTTCTTGGCGAGGTGAGTACAGAGCGCTCGGATATGTTTTCACTCGGGGTGATCTGTTATCAAATGCTCTCTGGGAGACTGCCCTATGGGACGCATGTGGCCAAGTCGCGTACCAAAGCGGCACAACGAAGGCTAAAATATCAAAGTGTGCTCGATGATGAGCGTGAAATCCCCGTCTGGGTGGATGAGGCGATCAAAAAAGCGGTTCATCCAGATCCAATTAAGCGATACGATACAATATCAGAATTTATCTATGACCTTCGTCGTCCCAACAAAAGCTTTGTCAATAGAACGAAACCGCCACTGCTAGAGCGCAATCCGGTGCTTTTTTGGCAATCTGTCTCATTGATATTTGCCATTATTATTATCGTGCTACTCTTCAGATAGAAGCGTGTAATAATGGATTTTTTAGAGTTTCCTCAGCTCAATCGCTACTACAAACTCGGTTTCGCCCACTATTTTTAGCCTTGTAGAGTGCATCGTCGGCTCTTCGGAATAGGCTGTCATCGCGGTCCTGACTGGTGAGGTAGGAGACACCAACACTGGTGGTCATGGTTAAGGTCTCTCCATGGCAGATGCATTTGGTCTGTTCTACGACTTGGCGCATACGCTCTGCTACCAGCATTGCACCCTCGGGGCTGGTGTTGGGTAGTAGCATGACAAACTCTTCACCACCATAGCGGAAGGCGTAATCAGTGGTACGAGCGGTGTTTATCATGATGTCGGCAAATGCTTTTATCAGGCAGTCACCCGCCTTATGGCCGTAGTTATCATTGATGCGCTTGAAGTGGTCAATATCGAGCACTAACATCGCCAGCGGATTGCCATAGCGCAGCGCCAGTTTGCTTTCATGGGCAATCTGCTCATCCATACTGCGGCGATTATCTAGGCCTGTCATAGGGTCTTTGCTGGCCGCTCTGGTTGCTTTCTGGAATTGCAGGCAGTTACGAAGAGGGTAGAGGAGTAGTGCGATCAGTTTTTCAAACAGCTCCAGATCATCTTCGCTAAAGTGCTGGCGTCGGCTGATGCAAATTTCACCCAGTGTTTCTGTTTCTAGGGTGAGTCGGTAACTACAGCTGTGGCGGCCACGTTCACCAATGGTAATATCCTCTTTGTTCTCGGCGTTGGAGTAGGTGATGCCGGCAAAGGGGAGGACCTTTTCTGTCTGTTCGGCAAAAATATTTAATACCACGGGCAGTTCAAGTGATGTTTGCAGTAGGCCAGTGAATTGTGAGGCCTGATCACTAAATGCTTCAATACGGGCACGATTCACAACGACATTTTTTGTGTGCTGCCTGGTGATGCCTGTCAATGTTTCAGCGACAAAGGGGATGGCTGTAGACATTTTGACAATCTCCGGAAAATTTATCTTACTGGGAATTATGCGAAAAACATGCCGCTTTTATTTCATTGAAATTATTTGCTTAATAAACAGCCTATTAGATGTTTTTTCTGTTATTTGTGTGGCGGCAATAGAGCGGCCACTTACGGTTTTGATGCACGCTATGTGGCATTTTTGACGCTAACAACGTCAAAAAATCAGGGGCGTGCGGTAAAGGCTACGCCATTGACACCTTTGCTATCTGGCCCCATCAGGTAGAGGTAATCATCCATGAGTTCAGTTGGATGGCGCAGTGCCTCATTCGTTTCACCAGGGTAGGCATTTTTTCGAAAGCGGGTAAGGATGGCGCCTGGGTCAATGTTGTTAACTCGAATGTGGGTGTTCTCCTCAAGCTCATCCGCGAGTATCTGGGTGAGTGACTCGATGCCAAATTTACTGATGCTGTATCCCCCCCAGTATGCGCGTGCTTTTCGACCAACGCTGTCCGAGGTAAAAAGGATGCTGGCATCGGGCGATTTCTTTAATATTTTTAGGCAAGCTTGGGTCAAAAAAACCGGTGCAGTGAGGTTAACTTGCATCACCTTGTTCCACTCGGCAGCAGAGTAGTGCTCGATGGGTGTTAGTGAACCCAGTGTGGCTGCGTTGTGCAGAATGCCATCCAGCTGACCAAACTCCTGCTCAATTTTACCTGCCAAGGTTTGAAAGTCTTGCCGGGTGGCTGTCTCCAAGTTACAGGGGATAATCGCAGGCTTGGGTGCACCTGATGCCTCTATGCGGTCGTAGATCTGCTCAAGAGCACGCTGCTTTCGTCCCAACAATATGATGGTTGCCCCGTGGCTGGCAAAGGTTTCAGCCGCCGTTGCACCGATGCCGGAGGTGGCACCGGTCACTAAAATAACCCGCTCAGTTAAGCAGCTGGCCTCTGCTTGATACGCTTGTGGAATTGTCTGCATGATAATTGTCTTTATGTCAATGGGTTATTGGCGGCTTGGTGTGCCGAGCAGCTTACGCGGCTTTAAAGCTTTTGCTGCGTCGTTTTTCACTGCGTGCCGTTTTCCACGCGAGCCACAGCTTACGTAGGGGGGTGAGCTTGATGCGATGCTTGAGTACGTTGTAGTTATCTTTTTCAATTTCAGCGAGGGTAGCTTGGTAGATAGCGGCCATAATAATGCCGCTGCGTTGTTTGAAACGATCCGACTCCGGGAGTAGTTCAAAGGCTTTTTGATAATACTCATGGGCGCGTTGCGCTTGGAATTGTATGAGCTGGGTGACCGCTTCTGTCTGTTGTCCACTCAGAATATCCTGCTCGCTGACGCTAAATTTGGCCAGCTCATCGGCGGGAAGGTAGATGCGGCCGAGCATGGCATCCTCACGAACATCCCGCACAATATTGGTGAGCTGAAAGGCGAGCCCAAGGTTGAGGGCATAATCGAGGGTTTGGCGATCTTCGAAGCCAAATATCTCAGCGGCCATCAGGCCGACCACAGAGGCCACGCGGTAGCAGTAGAGTTGGAGCTCTTTAAAACTGCGGTAGCGTACCTGATTGAGATCCATCTCCATACCGTCGATGATCTCGAGGAAATGTTCTAGCGGTAGGTTGAATTTTTTAACACTCTGCTTAAGCGCCTGTGCAACGGGTTGAGTAGGCTCACCCTCAAAAATTTTGCTGACTTCATCGCGCCACCATTGCAATTTAATGCGCGCCAAGCCAGGGTCGCTGCACTCATCCACAACATCATCCACTTCACGACAGAAGGCATACAGGGCGATAATAGCTTGACGCTGTTCAGTAGGCAGGAACATAAAGCTGTAGTAGAAACTTGAGCCGCTGGAGGCTGCTTTATCCTGGCAATATTGGTCTGGGGTCATGGTCTATCTGTGAGCTTGTAGGGATTGAATATCATTGTACCTGAGCTGACTACGCTATTAAAGGTAAAGGCTTGTCATCGTGGGTATTGTCGTTATGCTAAAGGAGGCTCCGATCAAGTCGTGAATGTTTTACGCTGGCTGAAATCGCCCTCATTTATCCCGAAAACTGCACCCATAGAACAACTATTGCTGCGTATTTCGGAACAAATGAGAACAATTTCCGCTCAACCTAAATCCATCCAGGCTTAATCAGAGATTCCTAGTATTCAAATAAAAGTAGCTGTGGATTACATCATATTATGAATAAATTGGTTTTAGGCTTTGTTGTCGGTGTGGTGGTTGGATTTGCATTAGCACTGTTTCTCACTAAAGAGGAGATGCCGCTGTACACCGACCCGGAGATGATGGAGGAGGCGCGTCAGTTTTTGGACGGCTCGACCCAGTCGATACAGGAGGGGCGCAAAAACTTGCTTCCCTAATCTAATTTACATTAGATATCCCCTTCTATATTTTGTTTTATATGGTTATTTATTGTATTTAACTAATCAAAGCTCAGGGAGGAGAGGGGTATGATCGATAGATAAATCACCAGGGCTATAATCAGCGAAAAGACGATAAACTGCATGGGGTCCTCTTTAAAACGCGCCCATAAATTAGGCGCTTTTCCCTGTTTTTCCAGCTCGGCATACTCATCTTTCACCCGCGCCGAGAGCTGCTGTTGATACTCTGCCAGCAGTTGTTTTGCCTGTTCGAGCTGTTCATCATTCCGCAGCCAGATCGCTTCCATCGAGACTTGCCATATACTGGGCGGTGTCTCATAAAATGAGATCTCATGGTCATCCAGTAACTGACGAATCTCATCCGCCTCGCGATCAGGCACGCCCTTTAGTTTGAAAAACAGTGTGGCCATGGTGCTCTACTCACTAATTTGAAGTGGACATTATAAGGTGAGAGCTTTGTAGGAGAAATGGTTTTTGTTCCCGCAAGGCAAAAATGACCGAAAAACCGGAGTTTACAGCTGTAAATGAGGGCGGTTTCAGCCAGCGTAAAGCAGTCACGACTTGATCGGAGCTTCCCTATGCTTTATCTGGATTTGTATCAGCAGGGTGGTTAACATAGGGTATGTTCTGCCAGCAGCAATCGTTGGTAGTGATTTTTTTATCTCAAAAGGATGGTTAAGGGTAGGTCATGGCAAAAAACAATAAAAATGTCCGAAAAGCAGTTTTCCCGGTGGCGGGTATGGGAACACGTTTTCTTCCCGCAACCAAAGCTAACCCGAAAGAGATGCTGACAGTGGTGGATAAACCACTGATTCAGTATGCTGTTGAAGAGGCGGTAGCGGCTGGCATTCAGCAGCTTATCTTTGTTACTAGTAGCAGCAAACGCTCTATTGAGGACCATTTTGATAAAAATTACGAATTAGAGGCTGAATTAGAGCGCAAGGGTAAAACCGCGCTGCTCGAGTTAGTGCGAAACATTCTTCCAGAGGGTGTCTCCTGCGTCTATATTCGCCAGGCCGAAGCGTTGGGGTTAGGGCATGCGGTGTTGTGTGCCAAAGATGTGGTGGGCAACGAGCCTTTCGCGGTCATTCTTGCGGATGATCTGATTGATGGCGAAGATGCCGGGGCGCTGGCACAAATGGTCGATGTTTATGATTATCGGCACTCCTCGGTGCTGGGGGTAGAGTATGTGCCTAAGGAGGAGACTTCCAAATACGGTATTGTCGATATAAAGGATCAGGGAGAGCGTGTTGGACATGTGGCAGCGATTGTAGAGAAGCCAAAGCCGGAAGAAGCCCCCTCAAATCTTGCCGTTGTCGGGCGCTATATCCTCACCCCCAGAATCTTTGAGCTGCTTGAATCAACCCCTAAGGGTGCGGGTGGCGAATACCAGCTGACTGATGCCATTGCGAGTTTGATGGATGAGCAGCAGGTGCTGACCTACACCTTCCGAGGGCCTCGCTATGATTGTGGTAGCAAGCTGGGCTACCTTAAAGCCTCCGTTGAGCTGGGCATCAAGCACGCCGAGTTGAAAGATGAGTTCCTTGAATACCTGCAATCTTATTGCCTGCCGCCATCAAGTAAGAAAAAAGCAAAAGGGGAGTAGTCCCAAGAAACTATTCGATTATCACAGCTTCTGTTGTCGTTTAAGGGCTCTTTTTAGCGCCTCTTCTGTCAGCGGCTTGTGGAACAGGTAACCTTGCACTTTATCGCAGCCGTGTTCCTTTAAAAATTGCAGTTGGGTGTGATTCTCTACCCCCTCTGCAATCACTTCAAGGGAGAGGTCTTTTGCCATGGTGATAATGGCAGAGGCGAGCCGGGTTGTATTGTTATCAATCCCGATGTGACGCACAAAGGCGTGGTCGAGCTTGAGCACATCAATGGGAAATTTCTGCAAGCAGGTGAGGGAGGAGTAGCCGGTTCCGAAGTCATCCAGAAAAATGCGCACCCCCAGTTTTTTCAAGCAATTCAGTGTGGCAACTGAGTTCTCCATGTCGTGCATCATACTGTTTTCAGTAATTTCAAGACTGAGCTGTTGTGGTTTAAGGCCGGTCTCATCCAGTATGCGTTCGATGGTCGAGAGTAGCTCTTTCTCCCTGAATTGACGGGCAGAGAGGTTGACCGAAACCGCGAGTCCGGTAATGTCGTCAATTTGCCACTGTGAGATCTGTTTACAGGTTTGGCGCAGCACCCACTCACCAATGGGGATGATGAGGCCGCTCTCTTCTGCAATGGGAATAAACTGCTTGGGCGGGATGTGGCCGTTGGCGCTGTTATCCCAGCGCAACAGCGCTTCCATGGAGGTGATGGCGCGGCTGTGCAGGTCAATGATCGGTTGGTAACGGATGGTGAGTTCATGGTTGCCGAGGGCTTTGCGTAGCTCTGATTCGAGGCTGGCTCGCTGCTTGAGTTGTGTCGCCATCTCCGCTTGAAAGTGGGATATCCTGTTACGACCACTCTTTTTGGCATGGTACATCGCGGTGTCCGCATTTTTAATTAATGTGTCGGGGGTAGTGCCATCCTCCGGGTAGCTGGCAAGACCGATGCTGGCACCCAGATAGGCCTCGCGCCCTTGGATCAGAAAGGGGTTTTTAAAGAGATTCAGTAACTTTTCAGCCACTAAGGTGGCGGCTTTTTTGTTGATATTATCATTGAGCAAAATAGTGAATTCATCGCCTGCATAACGTGAAACGGTATCGCCTTCACGCAATTCACCACGAAATAGCATGCTGATCTCTTGTAAACACTCATCTCCCGCCTGGTGTCCAAAGGTGTCATTGAGACGTTTGAAATAGTCGAGATCGATGAACATAACAGTGAGCTGGGCATCATGCCGCCGTGCTCGCGTTATCGCCTGGCCCAGGCGATCTTTAAACAGCTGTCGATTCGGCAGCTCTGTGAGTGGGTCGTGGTAGGCGTGATAACTGAGTTTATCCTGCTGTTTTTTTATCTCCGTAATATCATAAAATACTGCGGTGTATTGGGTGATATTATGGTTGCTGTCACGTATTGATGAGACGCTCAGCCGCTCCGGAAATATCTCACCATTTTTTCGTCTACTCCAAATCTCCCCTTGCCAAAAGCCCACCGTTATCAGTTCGCGGCGCATGGTTTCATAAAATTCTTTTGTCTGCTGCTTGGTTTGTAGTAGGCGCGATTTTTTACCGATCACTTCATCAGCACTGTAACCAGTGATTCGGCTAAATGCGGGATTGACCGACTGGATAATACCTTGAGCATCGGTGACCAGAATACCTTCAATGGCCGCCTCAAAAACATGGGCTGCCAGGCGCAAGTTTCGCTCGGTTGAGAGTTGCTCGGTAATGTTTCGCGAGATAAAGGTGTAGCCAATCATCTGCTGGTTTTCAATAATCGGCGTGATTCGGGTCTCTAAATGTTGTGGTTCGCCATCTACCTGAATCCGGTGGCTAAAGGTATAAAAACCTTCCGAGTTGATGCTTTGCATTGCTGTATCAAGGTTCTGCTCATTGAACGCACCGCACTCGAGTATCTCCGTTACCCGCTGATGACGGTGACTACCTTGTTGCAAGCCAAATGTCTGCTCTGCTCCCTTGTTGAGGTAGGAGATATTGAAGTTTTGATCGGTGGCAATAATCGCGAGGCCCAATGGAGATTGAAGCAGGTTTTCCAGTTGTGTTTTATTAGTTTTAGACTCTCGCTGGGCTTGGTGAAGCGTATCATCCTGTTCGATCAGCGCCTCTTTGAGGAGGTCAATATAACTCCCGCCCAGGCTTCGGATAATATCCTCCTGAATTAACACGCCGGAAACCTGCCCCTTCTCATCAACGATAATCAGTCGTCTTATTTTGCGCTGATTCATGATAGAAATCGCATCAATCGTACCCATATCTTTACTGATAGTGGTGACAGGGGATGTCATGACATCGGCCATTGTCAGGCTGTTAATACCGACCTGTCGTATGATCAGCGAGGCCATGTCTCTCTCGGTAAGAATACCGACAGGTTTCTCATCTTCAATGGCAATCGCGCAGCCAGAGGTGAAGCTACTCATGAGTTCAACAACCTCATGTACAGCGCAGAGAGGGCTTACGGTGAGCATTCGCTTGGTCATGACGCTATCCACCGTGCCCATGTTAATAGCGTGCTCTTTACTGAAGTAGGCGATGATGTCTGTTTGGGTGAGAATGCCACTGAGTTCACCACGCTCTGTGGTGATCACAAGGTGGCGAATGCGGTTTATGGTGAGCAGTGTGCTGGCATCAAATGCATTAATATTTTCAGTTGCGGTAATGAGCGGGGCACTCATCAACTCGCGGATAGTGGTGTTATTAAAATCAAGCGAATGGTTGAATGTTCTCACAATATCCGCTTCGGTGTAGATCCCGACCGGGCGCTGGTTTTCGGTGATAATCAGGCTGCTGATCTGTTTTTGGCGCATCAGTTTGATGCAGTCGTGGAGGGTAGTGTGTAGATCAACACTCAAGGGTGTCGGGTTGAAAATACCTTTAATT
>JALSJH010000026.1 GCA_026989455.1 Chromatiales bacterium
ATTACGGGCAATTAGCCCACTAAAGGCAAGAAAAGGCTGAACAAGCGCCTCAATAGTCGTAAAGAGTGCTATTTTAGGTAAATATCGGACTGAAAGATCATTATCATTGAAAGTGATGTGGAATTGAGTAATGGTAGGGTCATCAAAAAAAGAGACGTTGGGTAGATAGAAAGGGGCTCTGAATGGGTTTTTCTACAGCCTCGTTATAAATCATCAAGCCTGAGAGTATAGAGAAAAATTACATGCCATGGAAAGAACCGAAGTCTGATGGTGAAGGCCCTCCAGATTTACTTGATTTGATATCAAATTTAAAAACAAAACTAAAAAATAGTTTCAAAGCAAAGCGCGTCAATATAAATAATCTTACTGAAGAGGAGGACGTGTTGGTTGCACATTGCTCTTGTGATAGTAGCAATAAATTTTACATTGCCGACGTGATTGTTAAATGTGGTTCTTGCACAAATATAATTTACAAGAAAACGATAACTAATCCATATAAAGTAGCAGGAATTATTGTTGTTCTTTCGTATGGAGTTGGGCAGTTTGTAGAATATGCCCTAACAGACAATAGATACCCATTAGATGTTGAATATGCAGTATTAGAAGCATGCACTAGCTCATATAAAAAGTCGCTTTCTTATAGAACATATGGTTCAAAGAAAGAGCTTTGTCTTTGTGCATTAGAAAACACCATGAATGAAATTTCATATATTCGATATAAAGTAAATGAAGAAGGTTTTTTAAAAGCCTTTGAAAATAACGCAAAATCATGCAAAAAGCCTTGAAACAGCAAAGCTGAATCAAGGCTAATTTATTATTTACCCTTTGGTGAATTATTTCCTCTACCACCACCAGAGGGTTTTCCTGTTGTGCTAGGCCCATTTGGTGGTGGAGTTGAACCAGAATTGCTTGCTGCAGATTGTGCTCTTGCAGCAAATGAACCCTTTGCTACTGAGTCACCATTAGATTTTGCGCTTGCTGATTGAATTCTAGCAGCAGCGGCTTTTGACATTGAATTTTTAGACATAATATTTTCCTATTATTAAATTAAAGTTCACCATCCCTGCTGGGACATTCATAAGATAACAAAGGAATTGGAGACAAATGGGGACAATTGAATTACAAAATGAAATAAAAAATATAATTGCTAAGCTAAAGTGGTCTCAAAAGAGATTGGGGCGTGAATTTTATATAGCACAACATGATTATGATGATGACGATGATGAAATTAGGCGATATGAAGAAAAAGTAAAAAAAGATCTGTCACGGAAAACAACTAAGCCTGAGCTATTAATTAGATACCTCGAAATAATATCTCAACATAATGAATTTAAAAACATGGATATTATTATTCCTTCATACCTTAAAAGTGGTTCATTAAGCGATACAATAGAGCTTGGGTTGCATGATATATCAAAAATTATTGGTGACTTAGCTGCAAGTAAATAGGATTCTGGGGACACAATACTTATCTATAGGCCAGCCTCCCCGGCACCAGCGGTTGTATCGAAATTAATATCACCAATAAAAATATGGAAATAGACTGGGTCGAGGCAGTGAAGATTTGACCGTGTAAGCCGATAGTTAGATGGACTGATACGCAAGAAAACCCTTTGCCCACACTAAAATCTCAGGTATGAGCTTTTATGTTACATAAAGAAAGTAAAAAACAGGTTTCTGCTGGACTGATTCTGGTTGTTGATGATGATGAGTTTGTCCGCCAGGTGGCTACTTTGCATCTGGAATACGCCGGGTATCGGGTGGTGCAAGCGGCGGATGGTGCAGAGGCTATACGCTTGTTTGATGAGAGTGAAGAGGTGCCCTCTATGGTGCTTCTTGATATGGTGATGCCGGTATTAAGTGGCTGTGAAACCTGTAAGGGCTTGCGCCAACGGGTGAAGGGGTTGCGTCTGCCGATCCTTATTTTAACCGGTTCGGATGATGAGGAGTCGGTTGAGCTTGCTTTTCGTGCCGGGGCAACTGATTTTGTCTCTAAACCGGTTAATTGGGCGATATTGGTGCAGCGGGTACGCTATGCACTGCGTAATCGTGAGCTCTACCTTGAGCTTGAGCAAAAAGAGCAGCAGTTGAGTCATGCTCAGCATCTTGCAAAGTTAGGTTATGGCCGGATGAATCTGACCACCGGCATTATTGACTTCTCTCCGGAAATTGCTGAAATGCTCGGGCTGGATGGTGAAAGTACTATTAAATCCGAAGTTTTTTTCAATCTGCTCTCCCCCAGAGACCAAGAAAAAATGCGGCAGGCACTCGATGAGGCAGTGGCCGGCGCAGGGCAATATATTTTCCAACACCGCTTAAAACTGTCAGGAGAGCCAGAAAAGGTGATTCTGCAGCAGGGTGAGGCGCAACAGGTTGATGGCGAATGGTTGATTAGCGGTACTTTGCAGGATATCACCGAGAGGGTCCATGCGGAGGAGATGATCTACTTCCATACCTATTATGACCCATTGAGTGACTTACCCAATCGCGCTCTTTTTGAGAAACAGCTGGGTGAGCAGCTGGGTGGTGATGAGCTACAAGCCGTGCTGTTTGTTGGCTTGGATCGCTTTAAAGCGGTAAACGATTCACTGGGGCACGCCAGTGGTGATCTTTTGCTAAAAGAGATTGCGAAGCGTTTAAGCCCGCTGCAAAAGGAGGCGATGGTGGTCGCCCGTTTTGCCGGTGATGTCTTTTCCATCTATCTGCCCAAGGCGGGTAGTGTTGAGGAGGTTGATGAGTTAGCACAAACCTTACTGACGCTGGCTCGAATCCCTAGCCAAATTGGTGAGCACACCTTGGAGATGAGTGCCAGTGTTGGTATCGCGCTCTATCCTCTGGAGGTGGCGAGTGCCGAGCGGCTATTGCTTGGGGCGGATACTGCGCTGAATCTGGCCAAAAAGCATGGTGGGGGGCAGTATCGTTATTTCTCTTCTGAGCTTGATGGGTTGGCGCAGGAGCGCCTTTTGATGGAGCAAGCGCTGCGTGAAGCGGTGAAACTTGAGCAATTTGAGCTCTATTATCAGCCACAAATAGATGCTCGTTCACAGGAGATTGTCGGTGTTGAAGCGCTAATTCGCTGGAACCATCCTGAGCGGGGTGTGGTAGCGCCTTTTAAATTTATTCCACTCGCCGAAGAGACGGGGATGATTATTCCGATGGGGGAGTGGGTGTTGAATAGGGCGTGTCAGCAAGCGCGCTGCTGGTTGGATAAGGGAATCAAAGTTCGAATGGGGGTTAACCTTTCGGTTAAGCAACTTCAGCTGGAAAATTTTGAAGCTGTCGTTGCCTCTGCATTGGAGGTGAGCGGGCTGCCACCGGAGCAGCTTGATTTGGAGGTGACAGAGAGCATGGCGATCAGTGACCTGAAAAACACCATTTCGGTTTTGAAAAAAGTTCGTGAGCTGGGCGTATTAACCTCTATGGATGATTTTGGCACCGGGTATTCATCCTTGAGTTATCTGCAACAGTTGCCACTCTGCACCTTAAAGATTGACCGGGCTTTCATTAAAGATATTGACGATGAGGGTAACCATGCTGAAATCGCCAAAACGATTATCGATCTGTCACGCAATCTTGGTCTGCATGTGATTGCAGAAGGGATCGAGACCCGGAGTCAGTTTGAGCAGCTGTTGATGCACGGTTGTGATGAAATCCAGGGTTTCTATTTCAGTAAACCCATTAAGGCAGCCGAATTTGAATCGCTTTATGAGAAAATAGAAGGCCGCTTTCTTCTGCGAGATTTTGAATCTTAGGCGTGATTCCCCCTCCTTTTTCAGAGTGTCCCCAATAAACTATTTATGCTGTAAAGCTCTCTGTTAATATGCCCCGTAGTTACTGAACTCTCTTGTTGTTATTTGGCCAGAGAGATCCAAAAATGCTTCTAAGTGATGATTTATATGAAAAAAATAGGTGTTGTTTTTGTCTGTATGGGTAATATCTGTCGCTCGCCAACCGCAGAAGGTGTTTTTCGTGCGCAGGTGGCTGATCGGGGTCTTGCTGATATGTTCGAAATAGACTCAGCGGGAACCCACGCCTATCATGATGGTGAAGCCCCTGATCCGCGTGCAAAAAAGCTGGCCAAACAGCGCGGTGTTGAGCTGGGTGATGTGCGTGCTCGGAGGGTTACGGCGGAAGATATTGAGCGTTTTGATTATATTCTGGCCATGGATAGTGATAACCGCTTTAATCTGCTGAAGATCGCCCCGGAGGGGCACCAGCAGAAGATTCATTTGATGTTGGACTTCACTTCCCTCTACAGTGAAAAGGATGTGCCAGACCCTTATTACGGTGGGCCTCGTGGTTTTGATCGGGTATATGATCTTATTGAATCAGCCAGTGAAGGGTTGCTTGATAAGATTGTTAAAAACGACCTAAAGGCAAAGTAATTGCGCCCACCGCAGTGGGCATTGTGGTCACTTCTTTCGCTTTGGTTGCACCACATGTATCGCACGGTCATGCACTGAAAGAGCGGCTTCATGTAGCGCTTCCGAGAGTGTCGGGTGCGCGAATACGGTGAGTGCAATATCTTCACTGCTGGCACCCATCTCCATCGCTATTTTTGCTTGTGCGACTGTTTCAGAGGCTTGTGGGCCGATGATGTGTACGCCTAAGATTCGGTCGGTTTTAGCGTGAGCGATGATTTTGATAAGCCCCTTGGTTTCACCCAGTGCCCGGGCCCGTCCATTGGCGGCGAAAGGGAAGGTGCCAATAGTGTAATCTGTGCCCTCTTGTTTCAGTGCTTGTTCGGTTTTTCCGACCCAGGCGATTTCGGGGGAGGTGTAGATGACGGACGGAATGCTCTCTAGATCGATCTGCGCAAACTCACCATTGATCAACTCGGCTACCATCACCCCCTCTTCAGAGGCTTTGTGGGCTAGCATCGGCCCACGAACAATATCACCAATGGCGTAGATGCCATCCACGGCGGTGCGGCATTTATCATCCACACTGATAAAGCCTCGTTTATCGATTGCAATGCCCACCTCGTCTGCGATCAGGTCGTGGGTGTTGGGCTGGCGACCGACGGCAACGATAATTTTATCGACCTTCTCCTGGTGGCTACCCTTGCTATCATCATATTCAATCACCGCCTTGCCACGCACCACGGTGACATCTTTTATTTTAGCACCCATGCGAATATCCAACCCTTGTTCACTAAAGGTTTTTAGCGCCTCTTTGGCGATGCTTTGATCGGCCATGGGTAAGAAGGTGTTGCTGGATTTGAGCATAAATACCTCTGAGCCGAGCCGACGCCAGACTGAGCCAAGTTCGAGCCCGATAACTCCGGTACCGATAACACAGAGGCGCTTGGGCACTTTGTCGAACGCCAAGGCACCGGTAGAGTCGACAATGGTCTTGCCATCATAAGCGACACCCTTCAGGGCGCTGGGTGATGAGCCGGTGGCGATGATGATGTTACTGGCGCTAAACCGCTTCTCACCGACCTCAACCTCCTTGTTGGCCAGCAGCTTGCCACGACCGTGGATGAAAGTGACTCGATTGGCTGCCAGCAGTGCAGCAACACCGGAGGTGAGTTCATTGACCACGCTATCTTTACGCGCCAGCAAAGTGGCGAGGTCGAGTTTTACTCCCCTGATATTGATGCCATGAATAGCCAGTTCGTGCTGTGCTTTTTCATATTGTTCG
Source organism: Chromatiales bacterium (assembly GCA_026989455.1). GTDB lineage: Bacteria > Pseudomonadota > Gammaproteobacteria > RBG-16-57-12 > RBG-16-57-12 > JAFLJP01. The sequence continues at coordinate 5,647 of JALSJH010000026.1, forward strand.
GATGACTCAATCATCGCCTTCGAGGGGATGCACCCCACATTGAGGCAGGTGCCGCCTGGGGAGGGCTTATTTTCTTTGTTGACCCAGTCGTCAATACAGGCTGTTTTTAGTCCCAGTTGCGCACAACGAATGGCGGCAACGTAGCCACCAGGGCCGGCACCGATGACGATGACATCAAATTTTTCGTTCATGAGTATTCCGCTTGTCTGTTTGGGGTGAGTGGGGTTCAAAGATCCAATAAAATCCTAGCAGGATCTTCCAGCAGCTCTTTAATGGCTACTAAAAACAGCACCGCACCACGGCCGTCGACAATGCGGTGGTCGTAGGAGTGAGCTAGGTACATCATTGGGCGAATCACCACTTGACCATTTTCAGCCACTGGGCGCTCCTGTATTTTGTGCATACCGAGGATGCCACTTTGTGGTGGGTTGATGATCGGGGTCGACATCAGCGAGCCAAATACGCCGCCATTAGTGACGGAGAAGGTGCCACCGGTCATCTCTTCAATGCTTAATTTACCGGCTTGGGCGCGAGCGCCAAAGTCACGAATGGTCGCTTCGATTTCAGCTAGGCTCATCTGCTCGGCATCACGCAGAATAGGCACTACCAGGCCGCGTGGCGAGCCAACGGCGATACCAATGTCAAAGTAGCCATGATAAACAATATCATCACCATCGATGGAGGCGTTCACCTCCGGAAAGCGTTTGAGGGCTTCGCAGACGGCTTTGACAAAAAAGGACATAAAACCAAGACGGGTGCCGTGCTTTTTTTCAAATGCTTCTTTGTATTTGCTGCGCAGCGCCATAACCGGCTGCATATTGACTTCATTAAAGGTGGTCAGAATTGCGGCGCTGGATTGTGACTCCAAAAGACGCTCTGCAACACGTTTGCGTAGGCGCGTCATCGGTACCCGTTTTTCGGGGCGTTCGCCAACAAAGGCATCGTTGCTGATAGTGGCGGTTGTCGGGGCCGTTTTTTTGGTGCCCAACGCCATAAAGTTGATCACATCCTCTTTAAGGATGCTGCCCCCTTTGCCGGTTCCCTGGATCTGTTGAGCATCCACACTGCTCTCTTCGATCATCTTTCGTGCTGCGGGAGTGATGAAGGCTTCAGGCTCGCTGTTGCCAGCCGCTTCGGTAGCGGGAGGTGAGCGCTCTTCCACAATGGCCGGTGCTGGTTTGGGTGTGGCACCGGCTTTGGCCTCATCAAGGGTGGCGAGTATTTCACCAGAAAGCACCGTGGCTCCCTCTTCAATCAGGATTGACGTAATCACTCCATCTGATGGTGCCGGAACCTCAAAGACGACCTTGTCGGTCTCAACATCTGCCAGTATCTCTTCGGCCTCTACGGCATCACCCACCTGTTTATGCCAGGTGACGAGGGTGCCGTCGGCAACTGATTCAGGAAAGCTGGGAACCTTGACTTCGATTGTCATCTATTTATCCTTTATCTGTGTTGGGGCCAAGGGCATCTTCGACCAGTTGGCGCTGTTGTTCTTTATGAAGTTTTGGGTAGCCCACTGCCGGTGCGGCAGAGAAGGGGCGACCGGCATACTCTAGGTAAAATTTATCATCCAGCAGGGAGCGAACATGGTGCTGACTGGTAAACCATGACCCCTGGTTTTTTGGCTCTTCCTGGCACCAGTAATACTCTGTCGCGTGGCTGTATCGCGCCAGCTCTTTTTTCATGAGGGCTGAGGGGAAGGGGTAGAGCTGCTCCATGCGGATAATTGCCACATCGGTGCGTTGATCCTCTCGACGCTGTTGTAACAGGTCGTAGTAGACTTTGCCGCTGCACATCACTAGCCGCTTGACTCCCTTGGGGTCAAGCTCATCGATTTCTGGAATAATGGGCTGAAAAGTATTTTTGGTTAACTCATCCAATTGGCTGGTGGCCATCTTGTGGCGCAGCAGTGATTTGGGTGAAAAAATGATCAGTGGCTTGCGGCAACTGAGTATCATCTGCCGACGCAGTAAATGAAATATTTGTGCAGGTGTGGTGGGCATGACCACCTGCATATTATGCTGTGCACAGAGTTGCAGGTAACGCTCGACGCGGGCTGAGGAGTGTTCGGGTCCTTGTCCTTCATAACCATGGGGTAGCAGCAGCACCAAGCCACAAAGACGTTTCCACTTCTGTTCGCCGGCACTGATGAATTGATCAATCACCACTTGGGCATTATTGGCAAAGTCGCCAAATTGCGCTTCCCAGATTGTTAGTGTGTTGGGGTCGGTGGTGGCGTAGCCGTACTCAAAAGCCAGTACCGCCTCTTCTGAAAGCACTGAGTTGATGACCAAGAAGTTACCCTGGTCTTCTTTGATGTGGCGCAGTGGGATGAATGCGCGGTTATCAGTTTGATTGTAGGTGATTACATGACGGTGAAAGAAGGTGCCGCGGCCACAGTCCTGGCCCGAGAGACGCACATGATAACCCTCGTCAACCAGTGTGGCGTAAGCGAGTGTTTCTGCAAACCCCCAATCCATCTCGATCTCTTCAGCCGCCATTTTGGCGCGGTTGTCATATATTTTTCGCACGGCTGGATGGAGTTTGAAATCTTCCGGCATCTGTTGCTGTTTGTCAGCCAGCTGTTGCAGCTGTTTTTTATCAACACCGGTGTTGGGTAATAGGGTGCACGTTTGTGCTTTGTATCGATTCCAGTCGGTATGGAGTGAGGGGTAGTCCGGGTTGACCTCTTTGACGACGCAGCGCCCCTGCTCCAAGGCATTGCGATAATCTTTCATCATCTGTTTTACGCTGGGTGCCTCCACTATTCCGGCCTCAATTAAATGGCTGGCGTAAATGTCGCGGGGTGTTTTTTTCTTTTTAATGCTCTGGTACATGCTGGGCTGAGTTGCCATTGGCTCATCCGCCTCGCTATGACCATGACGGCGGTAACAGACCAGATCAATGACCACATCTTTTTTGAAGGTCATGCGGTAGGCGAGTGCCAGTTCGGTGACAAACTGTACCGCTTCAGGATTGTCGCCATTCACATGCAGGATCGGCGCATTGACCATTTTCGCCACATCGGTGCAGTACATCGTTGAGCGGGAGTCGCGTTGATTACTGGTGGTGAAACCAATCTGATTGTTGATGACAATGTGTAGGGTTCCCTTGGTGGAGTAGCCTCGGGATTGGGACATGTTAAAGGTCTCCATGACCACTCCTTGCCCTGCAAAGGCGGCATCACCGTGGATGATGACGGGAATAACCTCGGCTCCTTCACTGTCATTGCGACGATCCTGGCGAGCACGGGCAGAGCCTTCAACCACTGGCCCGACAATCTCCAAATGTGAGGGGTTAAAGGCAAGGGAGGTGTGCACCACGCTGCCCGGGGTGTTGATATCTGAAGAGAACCCCTGATGGTATTTAACGTCACCGGTGGCGTAACCATCCCAGTCCGCTTGGCCTTCAAACTCCTGAAAGAGATCTTTGGGGTGTTTGCCCAAAATGTTGACTAAAACATTGAGGCGGCCACGGTGAGCCATGGCGATTAATACCTCTTTGGCATCTAGCGCACCGGCGTGTTGTACCAGTGTATCCAGCATGGGAATCAGGCTATCACCGCCCTCAAGGGAGAAGCGCTTTTGGCCAATGTACTTGCTGTGTAGAAAGCGCTCTAGCCCTTCTGCTGCGGTGAGCCTGTCGAGTAGGCGTAACTGAGTCTCTTGGGAGTAGGGGGGCTGCCCATGGTGCTGTTCAATGCGCTCACGTAGCCACAGCTCCTCCTCTTTCTCTGCCACATGCAGATACTCTGAGCCGATGGCGTGGGTGTAGGTACGTTGTAATATTGACAATATTTCTCGCAGCGGTGCGCGCCCTATACCCGCCAACATGCCGGTATCAAAAACATTATCGAGATCATCATCCGAGAGTTGGTGGTGCGCTAGTGTTAACTCTGGAATATGCGGTTTTTCGGTATCTTCTGCCAGCGGGTTAAATTGCGCCTGTTTATGCCCATGGGCACGGTAGGCGTTGATGAGTTGTGTCACTTGCAGCTGTTTCTCTTGCAGTCGTAAGTCACGCGGTGAGACGCAGCTGCTGCTTGTGCTGCGGTGGTGGCTGTCGATGTTGCGAAAAGCATCGCGCACCGGGGTGTGAGCAACATCAGGTGTCTGGTTTTCAGCCGCTAGCTGATCAAAATATTTTCGCCAAGGCGCTTCGATACTCTCAGGGTCACTCAGGTACTGTTCGTACAGCGCTTCTATATACAAAGCATTCGATCCATCCAGGAAGGAGCTTTGCTGCATTGCACGCATACTTTTATCTGGGGGTGTGTTACTCATAATATTAAGTCGACTTCAGTTTTTTATTATTTATTGAGACCGTTGTGCGATCTATATTCCCGGTGATTGTTGTGGGGAAATATTCATTGTCTATACCGATAGATTCAATGTCGGTCACTTGTCCAGATTTGTTACCTGCTTATGATTTCTTTTTTTTGTTAAGCACCTCGATTCGAGAGCCAATGGGTGGCACCTCTTCCGGATCGATGTAGATGTCGAGCAGGCAAGGTTTTTGGTTTTTTAGCAGCGTACCGATATCCAGCTGGGCAAAATCTTGCGGCTTTTTAATGGTGATGCCATCCGCACCGAGTGATCTTGCCAGCATGGCAAAATCAACCGGCGGCAGCTCATAACAGAGCTGTTCTGCACCCGCTAGCCGTTGACCGTGCTTGACCATGCCCAATGCTTGATCATTTAAAACAATAAAGACCATCGGGAGTTTTTCACTCACTGCAACGGTGATCTCTTGCCCACTCATCAAGTAACTGCCATCGCCGGTGATACAGACGGTGATATCATCTCGATTACCCAGTGCAGTACCGACAGCGGCTCCGATTGCCCAACCCATGCTGCCAAAGCCAAAGCCCACCCGCTGGGTGTTGATCTCGCTGTCCATTAAATAGTGGGTGACCCAGGCCCATGCATTACCCGCATCGGCGATGTATCGTGTGCCTTTGGGGAATTTGTCGATCAGCTCTTTCATCACTCGCTGGGGTTTGAGGGGTAGAGAGTCTGAGTTGCACTTATCCACCGTGCGGAAGGTGAGCTTTTCAGGTAAATAGTGAAGCTCTTTTTGTGATGGCTTTGCAGTGGTGGTACTGGGTGCCGGGGCCTCTTTGATGCGAGAGAGGTCATTGTATATTTTTTTGAATATATAGCCGATGTTTCCAAGTACATGTAAACCGGCCATGGGCGAGCGGGCAAAATCTTCAGGTATCTGCGCCAGATGAACCAGTTTTTTATTGAGCAGCGCCTCATTCCAACCGCAGGTGGAGAGTTCGCCCATGCGGGTGCCTACCGCAATAACGAGGTCAACCTCTTCGTGCGCGATGCAATCCATTGCCGATTGATGGCCCGCAAAACCAAATACACCCCGATAGCGGGGGTTGTAGGCGCTTATCCAACATTTCCCTGACGGGGTGGTGACAATTTCCGCATCGACCATGTCGGCCAACTGGTTGATGTGAGGCACCGCATTTTTACTGCCACTCCCAATGAACAGTACGATACGCTTGCTTTTAACAATCACTTTTAACAAGGTGTTATATGCCCCCTCATCCACGGTTTCTAGCTGCCGAAACAGGTGGGCAATCGGGTAGGTTTTTTCACTTGAAGCGATGGGAGTATTCAGTATATCCATTGGAATGCTCAGGTGAACGGGCCCCTGGGGGTGGCGGTGGGCGTTGATCAGCGCGTTGTACAGTTTGCCTTCGAGCTGAGCGGGGTGTGATACCAGCGAGTTATAGCAGGTGCAGTGTTCAAACATGCCGACAATATCGACAGCGTCGCTGGATGACTCTTGCAAGCCCATTTTGCCGAAATCGGGAAGTGCGGTTTGCGGGGTGATCACCAACATCGGGATTCTGTCGGCATAGGCTGAGGCGACACCGGTAATTAGGTTGGTTGCACCTGGGCCGGTGGTTGCACAACAGACCCCCAGTTTCCCTGTTTCACGGGTATAGCCATCGGCCATAAAAGCAGCGCCCGCTTCATGGCGTGCCACAATAGGGCGAATTCCTTTGCTGTCACGGCGTTGGCGTATCGGAATTGCATCATCACTTTCGACTCTTTCCAAGCTGCTGTTTTGTCGTTTCAGGTGTCGCCCCAAGGCGTTGTAGAGTGGTTCAATCGCCCCACCAGGCACACCGAACAGATAGTCAACATCGAGCTGAATAAGGTAATTAATGATGAGGTCGGCGTAAGTCGTGGTAGTCGTTGCTGCGGCTTCCTCGGAGGTTTTTTCGATGGTATCCGCTCTCTCCGTCATAACTATTTTCCCCTTCAATAAATCTGGTATGTCGGGAATGTTTTTTGATGCTTTAATATAAAATGCAATTACTCATGGGTATTTTTAAAACTAGATTAGCGGTTGATTTCATTGAAAATATTAATGTTATTGGGCGTTGCCTCTGAGGATGGCATAGGTTGCGCCACTGCCGCCATGTTGGATCGCTGCATAACGATAGAGTGCAACCATCGGCTCTTGTTTAAGAATGTAGTGAGTCAGCTCTCTTAACACAGGAATGTTGCCGTCTGAGTTGACCCCTTTGCCATGAATGATTAACAGGCAGCGGATATTCATATAGAGCGCTTGCTGGAGAAACTGCTTGAGTGCATCTTCGGCTTGCAGTTGAGTTTTGCCATGCAAATCCAGCCGTCCTTCGATGGGGATCTCTCCTTTTTGCAACGACCGTTGAAGGTTCTTGCTGCTTAATGGGCTGTCATAATAGTCACGCTGATCATCGTAATGGTGATGTTGTTGTGGGTGTTGTTGGCGGTGGTGAGAACGAATACGGGGTTTAGGGTGGCTGACACGGCTCTGTTTAAGCGGTATGACATCTTTCATGTTTTCACGAAAAAGTGCCGACTCCTCTGCGGTGATGGCTTGTCTATTTTTCTTTTTTCTGCTGTTCATTAGGAGTCGTGGCCAAGGTGATTAAACTGCACAGTAAGGTGGCGCTTGTAACGTGTCAACTTCAGATGGCTCCTATTTCTGGTACATCCCCAAAGTTGATGTACAATCATAATCCAACTTATTGGGGAGTCTTGGATGATTGGAAATCAATGTGAGTGTGGTTCAGGTAAAGGTTATCTGGCGTGCTGTGGTCAATACCACCAGGATATGGCCGTCGCGTTGACTGCCGAGGCGCTGATGCGTTCTCGTTACTGTGCCTATGTCCGCGAATACAATGAATATTTGAATAAGAGTTGGCATAGCTCAACACGACCTCGCGATGCCATTACCCATAACCCGCAGCTTATTTGGCGTGGTCTTGAAGTTATTAATATAGTTGGCGGTGGCGAGCAGGATAGTCGGGGTGAGGTTGAATTTGTTGCCCATTACACTATATCGGGTCGTCCTGAGTCATTGCATGAGCGCTCCCATTTTATTCGAGAAGCGGGGCAGTGGTTTTATGTGAGGGGTGATGACTTGCTCCCGCTTGTGGCTGCGGCCAGTGACAAGATTGCCCGAAACGAGCCTTGCCCCTGTGGTAGCGGTAAAAAATATAAAAAGTGTTGTGGCTCTAATTGATTATTGATGAGGAGAAGGCGACCCCTTACGCGGGCTTGACTCCTGAGCTGATTTTACAGGCGGTAGAGTCGCTGGATATTTTCTGTGATGGGCGTTTGCTCGCGCTGAATAGTTATGAGAATCGGGTCTATCAGGTGGGAGTCGATGAGTCGAAGCCGCTGATTGCCAAGTTTTATCGCCCCGAACGCTGGAGTGATGCCGCTATTCTCGAAGAGCACGCTTTTAGCCAATCGTTGATGATGGCCGAAATACCCGTAGTGGCACCGCAGTTTATTGCGGGTAAAACATTGCACGACTACGCGGGGTATCGCTTTGCACTTTTCCCTCGCCAGGGTGGTCGCTGGCCTGAGCTGGATAACCTTGATAATCTGGCCTGGCTGGGGCGTTTTATGGGGCGCATCCATCGCCAAGCGGGAGCGGGGCGCTTTGAACATCGCCCCTCACTCACTGTTGAGAGCTTTGGTGAGGTGTCACGCAACTATCTAATAGGCCGTAATGACCTTATCCCCTCGTATTTGATGCCTAACTACCAAGCGGTGACCGAAACGCTGCTAGCACATATCCATGGGCACTTTGAACAGCTTGGGCCGCTGCGCCAGATACGTCTGCACGGTGATTGTCACCCTGGCAACATCTTATGGACGGAGAGTGGCCCACACTTTGTGGATTTTGATGATTGTCGTATGGGGCCGGCGATTCAGGATTTGTGGATGCTGCTCTCCGGGGAGCGCCACGAACAAGAGCAGCAGCTCGCGGCGCTGATCGATGGCTACAATGAATTCGCTGATTTTGACCCGGTTGAACTTAATTTAGTCGAGCCATTGCGTGCATTGCGTATGATTCATTATGCCGCCTGGTTGGCTCGACGCTGGGTTGACCCGGCCTTTAAACAGAACTTCCCCTGGTTTGAAGGTGCGCGTTATTGGGAAGAGCATATTCAGGCGCTGCGTGAACAGATTGCTCTCATGGCTGAGCCACCGCTGCGTCTTTTATAGCCTGAATAAAGCGTTGATATTGTGCTATCTTTCAAGGGTGGTCACTCGTTGATAAGGAATCCCGCCTAATGCATGAAAATGAGATGGTTAATTTAAAGCAGTGGCTGGAGCTGTTACGTCTTGAGCACCGAGACATTGATGGTGTGATTGGTCATATGCATCAAGAGCAGAGCCATAATCAGCTACTATTGTGTCGAATGAAAAAACGTAAACTCGCCATCAAAGATCAAATATCTCAATTAGAGAGCCGCCTTATCCCCGACCTTGACGCATAGTTTTTGCTGTGCCATAAAAATGATTATTGCGGCGCCTTTTGCTGCGTAAAATAATTACTATATAAGCGAGTACTCTTTTCAAGGCTTCCTCAGGCAGCGCATATTTTATAGGGATATTATATTTGAATAATCCATTTTGTCGGAACGGTTTAATCCCTAGCTGCTCGATCTTTTTTTTATTGTCGTTACTGTTGTTTGTCATGCCATTAAAAGCAGCTCAATCAGCAGGCGATATGGATGATCTTGCCCCGCTGGTTATTTCGATAGACAACAACTATTACCCGCTTACATTTGTAAATGAACAGGGGCAGGCAGCGGGTCTGCTGGTGGATGTTTGGCATCTCTGGGCAGAAAAAACCGGCCGCCAAGTAACCTTTCGTGCTTCGACTTGGGGCGGTACTTTACAAGCGCTGCGCTCTGGTGAAGCAGATATTCACTCGGGGCTGTTTAAAAGCGAACAGCGTGCCACCTGGATTGACTTCTCCTTACCCTTTTATGGTATCAGTTCCGCGCTTTTTTACGCCTCGGGTGATACTGAATATCGTGGCTTGGCAGATCTTGAAGATAAGCCGGTGGGTGCGGTAAAGGGTGCATTTCAGGCGAATTATTTGCGTGAGCAGGGTGTTTCAAATGTTCTCCTGTTCGACACTAGGCGCGAGATGATTGGCGCGCTCCGTGAGGGGCGCATACAGGCCTTTCTTTCAGAAGTGCCCACTACGCAGGCGGCACTTGATCAACTCTCCCGAGCGGGTGGTATCGAAAGCAGTGATGAAATGCTCTTTAGCAAGCGTATTTATGCGGGGGTTTTAAAGGGTGATTCGGCACTGCTTGAGTGGGTGAATGCAGGGCTTTCTGCCATATCCGACGAAGAGTTTTCAGCCCTAGAGCGGCGCTGGATCGCCTATCCGGGGTTTCGCTACTTTAAGCCACAAGAGAAGAGTCTTTTACAGAGTCTGACCCAGGATGAGCGTCGCTGGTTAGCAGAGCACCCGGTTATTCGCATGGGGGGGGAGCCGGATTGGCCCCCCTTCGATTTTATTGAAAACGGTCAACATCAGGGGGTTGCGGCGGACTACCTCACGCTGTTGAGCGAACGCTTGGGCGTTGAGTTTGAAATGGTGGCGGACAACCCCTGGGCGGTGACGCTTTCGATGTTGGAAAACAGAGAGATTGATGCGATAAGTGCCATTTGGAAAACCCCAGCGCGTGAGGCGTTTGCACTCTTTACACCGGCCTATGAGCAGCTTTCCGTGGTGCTTTTTACCCGTAGTGACAATACGCAGGTCAAAAGTATTGAGGATTTAAATGGCTCCACCGTGGCGGTGGTACGTGACTTTGCAACTCAAAAATCACTGTCTACAGACTACCCCGAAATAGAGCAGCTAGAAGTAGGCAGCACACTGGCCGCATTAGAAGCGGTATCCCAGGGGCAGGCGGATGTTTTCATCGGTACCTTGGCCGTCTCGGCATACCTATTGGAAAAACACTTTATCACCAATATCAAAGTGGCGGGTGAGACACCCTTTGAAGTGAACGGGGTGAGCATGGGTGTGCGCAAGGATTGGCCGATGCTCGCTTCAATTTTGCAGAAAGGGTTAGCGAGTATTACCACGGCAGAGCGGGTCGAGATACGTCGTCGCTGGGTCTCCCTGGCTCTACCTGAACCAGCATCACAGCAGTCAATTGAGTTAACAGAGTTTGAGGCGGCGTGGTTGGAAAAACATCCCGTGGTGCGTATCGGGATTGACGCAAACTGGCCGCCAATGGAGTTCTTGAGTGACGAGGGAGTCCCCCAAGGGCTGAGTGCCGATTACCTTGAATTGTTGGCTCAACGCTTGGGCATTGAGTTTGAAATGGTGGTCTATAGCGATTGGCCAGCCACCTTGGATATGCTCAAAAATAGAGAGCTGGATGCGCTCAGTGGTGTAGTGAGAACCGATGAGCGGGAGCAGTATGCAGGGTTCACCGAACCTTATAATGAGCTATCATCGGTTATTTTTACCCGCCAGCAACACCCGCAGATCAGTGGTATTTCAGATTTGAGCAACCACACCATCGCCATCGAAAAAGGCTACTCTAGCCACGACTTTTTGCGCCGGGACTATCCGGATGCTCCTCTGTTGGTGGTTGATAACACCCTGCAAGCACTTGAAGCCGTATCACAAGGGCGTGCCGATGCCTATATTGGCACTCTGGCCGTGGGCGGTTATCTACTCGAAAAGCACTTTATCACTAACCTTAAAGTAGCCGCTAGTTCACCTTTCGAGATGGAGGGGTTGAGTATTGGTGTGCGCGGTGATTGGCCGGAGTTGACCTCTATTCTGAATAAAGGTCTGGCGACGATTACGACGGCTGAACATATTGATATTCGCCATCGCTGGATTTCGGTTGATGGCGAGCTTCCTGGTATGTTAGCCAAAAGAATCAGTCTGACCCAGAGTGAACGTGAGTGGCTGGCAAAGCACCCACAGATGCGCCTGGGTATTGACCCCGCTTGGCAGCCTATAGAATTCTTTTCTGAACAAGGGGAGTACCAGGGGATTTCGTCTGAGTATATGGGGTATTTGAGTGAAATACTGGCTATTAAGATGACTCCCCTGAGAGACCTTAGCTGGGAAGCGGTGCTTGAGCAGGTTGAGCGTGGCGAGGTGGATGTTTTACCGGCAGTGGCTAAAACTGAAGAGAAAGAGCGGTACCTGAACTTTACCGAACCCTATATCAGCTTTCCGTTGGTTATTTTCAGTCGAAATGATGCGGCTTATATTAATAGCCTGGATGATCTGAAAGGGAGACAGATCCTTGTCGAGAAAGGCTATCTGGCTCATGACATTTTGCAGCGTGATTATCCGATGCTCTCCTTGATCTTGGTGTCAACGGCTCAAGAGGCACTACAACGGCTTGCTCAGGGTGAAGGAGATGTCTATGTCGGTAATTTGGTGCAAGCCAGTTATGTTATTGCAGAGCGTGGATATACCAATCTGAAGGTGGCGGCTCCTACCGGCTACGCATACGACCTGAGTATCGGGGTGCGTAAAGATTGGCCAGAGTTGATTCCGTTACTGCAGCAGGGGTTGGACACCCTCTCTGCGGAACAAAAAACCGCTATTCAGCAAAAGTGGCTGGCAATTCGTTATGACCTGGGTGTTGATTACCGTCTGGTTTGGCAGATTGTGGCTGTTGCCGTCCTCCTTTTAGTGTTGGTTCTGTTTTGGAACTACTCGGTGCAGCAGCAGAAAAACCGTTTGCGACGCAGCGAAGAGCGCTTTCAATTGGCAATGGCAGCGGCTTCTGACGGTATTTGGGACTGGAATATTGTCAGCGGAGAGACCTACTACAGCCCAGCTTATATGCAGATGTTGGGTTATGCGCCGGGCGAGTTGCCAGAGCAAAACGATACTTGGCAGAGGTTGTTGCACCCCGATGATAAAAACAAGGCATTGGCGGTGGTGAATGCCGCCATCACAAGTGATACCTCGCGTTATGAACATGAGTTCCGGCTGCGAGCCAAGGATGGAAGCTACCGCGACATATTGTCTAAGGGGAGTGTGGTTAGTCGAGATGATCAGGGTAACGCCTTGCGGGCGGTGGGCACTCAGGCGGATATCACCGAAAAGAAACAGGCGCAGGAGCTGCTACGCAAGCTTTCACTGGCGGTGGAGCAGAGTCCCTCAATGGTTATGATTACGGATCGACATGGGGTGATTGAGTATGTTAATCCACAATTTACTGAGGTGACGGGCTTCACTTCGCAAGAGGCGGTGGGCGCATCGCCATCACTGTTGAAATCGGGTCTGACCTCTCCAGAGGTGTATGAAAAGATGTGGCAGACCATTACTGCAGGCCGCAATTGGTACGGTGATCTACAAAATCGTAAAAAGAGCGGTGAGATTTATTGGGAGCGAGAGAGTATCTCCCCCCTAGTGGGTGATGATGGTGTTATTCGCCACTACGTGGCAATGAAAGAGGATATTACTGAACGCAAAATAGTAGAAGAGAACTTGCAGGTCTATCAGCGCTTTGCCGAAACCTCCGGTCAAGGGTTCGGTATCACTACGCTGGATGGCAAGATTACCTATGTTAATCACACGCTGTGTCAAATGTTGGGCGAAACATCAGCTGAGGATGTTCGTGGTAATGATTTTTCTCGCTACTACCCTGATCAGGTTAATGCACGCTTTAAAAAAGAGATCATGCTGGTTCTCAAAGAGAGGAGCCAATGGACGGGTGAACTGCCGCTGCTGAATGTTACGGGAGAGGCGATTCCTACGCTGGAAAATCTATTTGTGATTCGTGATGAGCGTGGAAAAGCCCGCTATTTAGGGAATGTGATTACCGATATTACCCTGCAAAAAAGCACCGAACAGGCGCTGCAAAATGCTAAGGAGCAAGCGGAGCAGGCGAGCCGCTTCAAGAGCGAGTTTTTGGCAAATATGAGCCATGAAATTCGCAGCCCGCTGAATGCGGTGACCGGCATGACCTACCTGCTGCAGAAGACACCACTGAGCGCACGTCAGCAGGATTACCTTGATATTATTCTCTCCTCCTCCAACACACTGCTGGGTGTTATCAATGATATTCTCGATTTCTCTAAAATTGAGGCGGGACGGCTAGATATAGAGCAGACCCGGTTTTTTCTCGAAGATGTCTTTAAAAACCTCTCAAGCCTCGAGTCATTGCGTGCTTCACAAAAAGACCTGGAAATTATCTTCTCAGTCGATAGCGCGATCCCGCAAACGCTGATCGGCGATCCGCTGCGTCTAGGGCAGATTTTGATCAACCTGACCAGCAATGCGATCAAGTTTACCGAACAGGGAGAGATTGTGGTTTCGGTTGCAATGGTAGAGCAGCAGGATGACCGAGTCAGGCTCTGCTTTTCGGTTCAGGATAGTGGCATTGGCATCGAGCAGGATAAGGCTGATCTGCTGTTTGAGCCATTCACACAAGCGGATGGTTCGACCACGCGTCAATATGGTGGTACGGGGTTGGGTTTGGCCATTTGCAAGCAGCTGGTTGAGTTGATGAAGGGTTCTATCCATGTAGAGAGTGAAATAGGGCGGGGTAGTCGCTTCTATTTTGATGCGGAGTTTGCTTGCGCTGATGAGGCGAGTGATCAACCACTGATACTCCCTCCCGCTCTGAGTGGTATGCGGGTTTTGGTGGTGGATGATAATGCGGCAGCAAGAGAGACGTTACAATCGATGTTGGAGTCATTCTCATTCAATGTTTCGGTGGTCTCCTCTGGCACAGCCGCACTCGCTGCTTTGGAGCAGGCCAGTGAGGGGCCTGATGGCCATTTTGATCTAGTGTTAATGGATTGGAAAATGCCGGGAATGGATGGTGTGGAGGCGAGCCGCTTGATTCAACAAAGTAATTGGCTGCCGAAGTTGCCGACCGTGATCATGGTAACCGCCTATAGCCGGGAAGAGGTGATGAAAGAGGCGCATAAAGTGGGTATTGATGGCTTTTTGGTTAAGCCGGTTAACCCCTCGACACTCTTTAATGCCATTGCCGAGGCGGTTGCACCGACCAGGGATGAGGGGGTGGTGTCGGTGCCGATAACCGCTTCAGCACCCAACCTGAACGGTACTCGAGTGCTGGTTGTGGAGGATAACGCGATCAATCAGCGTATCGCCCGTGAGATTCTGCAGGGGGTTGGTGTTGAGGTCGAGATAGCGGCTAATGGTGCGCTGGCAGTACAAGCGATCCGCAACGGTTCATTTGATTTAGTGTTAATGGATATACAGATGCCGGAAATGGATGGTTATCAGGCAACACGTATGATCCGCAAAGATAAACAGTTTGATCGTTTGCCCATCGTGGCGATGACTGCCCATGCCATGGCGGGGGATCGTGAAAAATGTCTGGAGGCGGGAATGGATGACCACCTGACCAAACCCATCAACCCGGATCATCTGTTTGCCATGCTGCATCGCTGGATGAGTGGTGTTGAGTCGGGGGGGGAGTGTAAGGTGGTAGCCGATAATAACATCACAGAACACGTTGATGGACAGTTGCCGGATACTATTTTAGGGGTTGATCTGTCAAAAGGGTTGGCACGGATTGGCGGGAATAAAACACTGTTTCTCTCCCTGTTGCAGGAGTTCGTTGCCGACCATCAGGGTGATGATGCGCAACTTGAAAATGCACTGGCAGGTGGTGATATGCTCACCGCACGTCGACTGATTCACACGCTACGCAGTGTGGCGGGCAGCATCGGGGCAGAGCCGCTGGAGCGATGTGCGGCCGTTTTGGAAAAGGTGCTCACCAACGATCAACGTCGACCGGAAGCGCATACAGCTTTTTTGAAGGAGTTCAACCAGGTGATGAATAGCCTGGTTGAGGTGTTGGACAAAATATCTACCGATGATACGGTGACTTCAGAGGTGCAGTCGCAAGATACGGTGGTGAATTGGGATGAGGTACAAGAGCTCGCTGCTTTGCTGTTTGAAGGCAGTGCCAGTGCGAAGCCCTGTTTCTATCAGCACAAAAGCACGCTGGCTCAGTTTTCTCAACGCGGAGAGCTTCTCTTGCTTGAGGAGCAAATTGCAGATTATGATTACGCAGAGGCGTACAATACGTTGCGGCTCATTGTGGTCAGGCATGGCGGCCCACTTATTTTCAAGGACCCAACGGATGAATGAAATTAAACGAATTTTAATTGTAGATGATGAGCGCTTCCACCTGAATGTGATGGCGGATCTACTGGGGGAAGAGTACAACATCCTGGTAGCAAAAGATGGCCTGCGCGCCTTGGATATCGCGGCAGCCAAGCCAGTGCCAGATCTTATTTTGCTGGATGTTTTGATGCCGGAGATGGATGGTTATGAGGTGTGTAAACGTTTGAAACGTGACCCGCGAACGCGGCATATCCCGGTGATATTTCTGACGGTAAAATCAGATGTGGATGATGAAAAATATGGGTTTGACCTCGGTGCAGTGGACTATATCACCAAGCCTTACAGTGTGCCGATTGTCAAAGCGCGTGTCGCGACCCACTTAGCACTTAGCCGCGCCTTGTGTGATCTGGAACAACAAAATGAACTGCTGGAAAAACGTGTTCGAGAGCGGACTCAGGAGATCGTGCAGGCCCATGAGATGCAAGAGAAGTTACAGCGCTGCTTGCAACGTGCCCACAAAATGGAGTCGATTGGGCTGCTCGCAGGTGGCATAGCCCATGATTTTAATAATATTTTAACCTCTGTGGAGGGGTTCAGTAATATCGCACTGTATGACATTCAAATGGGTGAATATGAGAGTGCGACACAAAATATAGAAGATATTGTGCTGGCCAGTAGCCGCGCCGCTGGGCTTATTCAGCAACTGCTCGCCTTTAGCCGTGGCGTTCCCAGTAAACCGCATATTTTCCCTCCGGTTGATATTATTTCTGAGGCGCTTACGCTGCTGCGCCCGGTACTTCCGGCCATGATACGTTTTGATGTGTCGCTGGATGAGCAGGTGCCTGAGATCTTGTTTGACAAGGTGCAGATGCATCAAGTGGTGATGAATCTCTGTATCAATGCGCGGGATGCCATGAATGGCCAGGGTCACCTGGCTATCTCCTTGACTTACCAACGCGGTGTTAAGGGTGAGTGCAGCGCCTGCCATCACTCATTTGAAGGGGACTTTGTGGTACTAGAGGTTTCGGACGATGGCTCGGGCATGGGTGAAGAGCAAGTTAAGAGTATCTTCGATCCCTTTTTCTCCACTAAAGCAGAGGGAAAAGGAACCGGCATGGGGCTATCGGTCGTGAATGATATTGTTCATAAACATCAAGGCCACCTTCAATTAGATACTGAACTGGGCAAAGGTTCTACCTTTAAGCTGCTATTCCCCACGGCACAGGCGGCGGTTAATCACTCTGAACCTGTGCTCTCACCTCATTTACAAGCGGATAATAATATTTTACTGGTCAGTGATGATGTCAGTGTCTCCATGTTGTGGAAAGAGCTGCTGGATGTGAGTGGTTATCAGGTGACCATTCGTAACTCCGGACAAGAGGCGCTCGATCTACTCCTTACCGCTAACGCCTCTTTTAACCTGGTGATTGCCGACCAAAGTATGCAGGGGATGGGTGGTCAAGCGCTTGCTGAAGCGATTATTGCTGAAAACTTACAAATACCAGTGATTGTCTGTGAGGATAATGGTGGTGTTGAGGTGGTGGACGACAACTCGAAAGCGATCTCAGCTATTTTACGCAAACCGGTACAGAGTGACACATTGATGCATGAAATTGATTCATTAATACCCGCGTCAAAAAATTAAACACGATATAAATTTTATTGATAGAGGGATGGATTGATGAACAATCCTGCCAGAATTTTGATTGTTGATGACGAGCGCTTTCACCTGAATGTGATTGTCGGCTTGCTCAGTGGTGATTACAACGTACTCATTGCCAAGAGTGGCGAGCGAGCGCTCGAGATCGCAACATCTGAGCCTGCGCCTGACCTGATTCTACTGGATATCTTCATGCCTGAAATGGATGGCTATGAGGTGTGTCGCCGTCTTAAAAATAGCCACAAAACCCGCCATATACCCATAATTTACCTCACGGCCAAGAGTGATGCCGAGGCCGAGGCCTACGGCTTCTCCTTGGGTGCGGTAGATTATCTTTCAAAGCCAATCAGTCCGCCGATTGTTAAAGCAAGAGTGAAAAATCACCTCGCGTATGGTCAGGCGCTCAGGGCGCTGGAGCAGCAAAACGAACAGTTGGAGTATAAAATTCAGGAGCGGGTGTTGGAGATTGCCCGCACTCAGGATGTCGCCATTCACTGCTTGGCTTCACTGGCTGAAACGCGGGACAACGAAACCGGCAATCATGTTCGCAGGACTCAGCACTATATAAAACTGCTGGCGGAACATCTGCAAAATCATCCACGCTTTTGTGATCAGCTGGATGCTGACACCATTAAATTACTATTTAAATCAGCGCCCCTACACGACATCGGCAAGGTGGGCGTGCCTGACCGTATTCTCCTCAAACCCAGCGCACTGGATCAAGAGGAGTGGGTGGAGATGAAAAAACATGCCGCCCACGCCTACGATGCCATCTGTCGGGCTGAGCAGGCACTGGGCAGTAGCTCCTTTCTACATTCAGCTCGGGAGATCGCCTATACCCACCATGAAAAGTGGGATGGTAGCGGTTATCCCCGTGGCTTGAAGGGTGATGAAATTCCTCTCTCTGGTCGCTTGATGTCCCTTGCGGATGTTTACGATGCGTTGATCAGCAAGCGCGTCTATAAACCGGCTTTTTCCCACGAAAAGGCGAAAAAAATTATTCTCGAAGGCAGAGAGGTCTATTTTGACCCTGATATTGTAGATGCCTTCATTGAGATAGAAGATCAATTTATCGCCATTGCCAAACAGTTTGAGGATGGTGTTTAGCGCCCAGTCGCTACTCATTATTTAGCCTCTCCAGTTGCAAAACCCTTGCACGGTGGCGATTAGCTGGTGTTGTTTGCTCAACTCACCCAGTGGGGCGATTGGCCACAACCACTCTTGATCTACCCTTCCCAGCGAGAGTCCGAGTAGTCTGTTCTCTTGTGCCAGTGGCTTCCCGGATTTATCACGGTAATCATGACTCGCATCGCAAATCAGACAGCACCGCCCCTCTTGTTGCGCCAGTAGCAAAAGGTGCTCTTTCATGATGGCCTGTCGCCACTGTTGAAGTTGCGGGTCATCCTCATGCCATCCATGGCGATGTTGCAGAAAGTGGCTGGGTGTGTGGGCGAGTTGAGTCAGTAAGTTACAGCTGATGATCAAGTCACTCGACAATCCTAGACCTGGGAGGGAGGCCTGGGGTGTAGGCAGCTTATCCCCCTTTTTGTAGTTGATAAGTGCGGTTGCCAGCCCGGTAATATCGTGCACCAATGGGGTGACATTGCCCAATTTTAGGCAGCGCTTACGCACGGCTCGTGGTTGAACCATATCAATCAAAACAACCTTATTGAATTGTGCGCTGAGCTGCTCTAGAGGAACCTCCAGTAATAACCCGGAGCCGATGATGGTGGCCTTGTTGGTTTGGCGACACGCTAGGGCAGATCTCAGGATGAGCTGTTGGCAGTTTTCAAGATGTTGCTGCCAGTGGTTTTGAACACGTCGGTGTCGAGCTTGAAGCCCAAGCATTCCGGTAAGGTAGCCCAGTTGGCGGTGTGTGCGAGGGCAGGGTGTGGTGAGGTAGTGATAGAGTTCAATTAACATAAAAAAAGCATAACCCAACTTGGCATTATGCTGTTATCGATTTTAAAGATGACTACTCTGGGTAGTGTGTTGGTTGATTCTCCGGTGTTGGCGCAGTTTGGTTGGTTTGTTTTAATTGCTCTGCTGCGTCATGATCACGTATTTCAACCAGCAGGTTATGCATATCCTCAGGATAGTCATTGAGTATCCCCACCAAGCCTCCGAAGTTGACTGAGCTGTCCATATTTTATCTCCTCTTGCAAATGCGGCGTATTCGCCTCTTTTCAGATACAGCAAACTCATAAGCTTTAGAGCTAAGTTACAACGCAGTATCCTCGCTGTTGTTGCAGATTCTGTCACTACTCCCACAAAAGTCCGTTTAATTGAGGATAGTCTGTTTGGAAGATAAAGCAATGCGAGCATGACATGACTTTACTGTGCGAGGTGTCTCAAAAGGAAGTTTTGGATCTTAATTTGGTTTGAAAAGGTGTGAGGGGTAGGGGCAGTATGAAGAGCAAAGCCCCGCAGTGCGAGGCTTTTGAAGTGGTATGGCTGAGCCTACTTCTCTTCTTCAGGCCAGTTTTGGATGTAATTTTTCAGCAGGTTATTTTCTAGTTTTGTTTGTGCCAAGAGTGTTTCGACAATATCACTCATGGAGATAACACCGATGAATTCGTTATCTTCCAATACCGGTAAGTGGCGAATGCGTGACCCGGTGGCATTGTTGAGCATCATGTCCATGGCATCATTTATGCTGTCATCAATATCACAGGTGATCAGGTTCTTGGCCATCACATCGGCTACTTTGGTATTGGCGATTTTATCACCATGCTGTCCGACGGTACGCATGACATCACGCTCTGATACGATGCTGATTATTTTTCCATCCTGGTAGACGACAAGTGATCCAATATGGTGTTTTACCATTAATTCAGCTGCTCGGATCAAGGGCTCTTCCGGGCTTACGGAGACGGACTCGCCGGATTTATTCTGGAACAGGTGGCTTACTTTCATCATGAAGTTATTCTCTCGATTTTATATTTTGCTGTATGCCAGCTTCTAGCCGATTAATGTACTATATGTTGGTTTATCGGCAAGTGGTAGGAAAATTTAGCAGAATAGGTCAGCTTTCTGTCATGCTTTTTTGTTATTGGCTTTGTGGTTTTTCTTCGCACTTATTTGTGGCAAGTTGATCAGGGTTAAGTGAGAATAGGCAAAATTGATCGGTACGGGCAATATTCTAATTATCCGGACATTTCATTAATTTGCACAAAGGTTGCGCAGGGTATTGGTTTTACAGGTAAATTCCTGAAAGAACGCCGTCTCCGCGATTACGGGCGAT
>JALSJH010000027.1 GCA_026989455.1 Chromatiales bacterium
GCGATTACGGGCGATAGCGAGGATATTTCCTGTGGAATCAGTAGAGAAGTGAAGCTGCAGATGATTTATTAATTATTCGGATCAGACGGGGTGTGGTGTGCGGGGCTATTTTAGTTTATTTGTGGTGTTGATCTTGGTCATGTTGTTGAGTGCAACTCAACTTCATGCCTCAGAATCGGGAAGAGCAACCTATAACGAGTACTGTTTTATCTGCCATGGCACAGGAATGCCTGATATTCCACAGTTTGGCGATGTTGAGCACTGGGCATCACGCACCAGTAAAGGGATGGAGGCACTGTACAACGCGGCAATTTATGGGGTAAATGCAATGCCACCGATGGGTTTGTGTGACGACTGCACTGAAGAGCAGGTGAAGGCCGCTGTGGATTATATGGTGGGCAGTAGTCATTAGATCATTCACCCATTAACGCTGCTTTTCAATACGGCACTCTGTAGCAACCACTAATATCGGATTTTTTCGTGAAATTGAGCATTGAGCAGTTCCGCAACTGGGAGCATAAAAATATCACCTTGCTGGGCATGTCCGGTGTAGGGAAAACACGCCTCTCCAATATGTTGCGAGAGGGGAGTTGGTTTCACTACTCGGGTGACTATCGCATCGGTAGTCGCTACCTAGATGAGGCCATTCTTGACAACATTAAGCAACAGGCGATGCAGGTGCCCTTTTTGCGCGACCTGCTCCGTTCAGACTCCATTTATATCGCCAATAACCTAACCTTCGATAACCTACAGCCGGTCTCCAGCTTTATGGGCAAGCTGGGTAACCCTGAGCGGGGTGGGCTCCCTCTGGCTGAGTTCAAGCGACGCCAAGACCTTCATCGTCAGGCAGAAATTGCGGCGATGCGTGACGTTCCCGACTTTATCCGTAAATCTCAGGATATTTATGGCTATAAAAACTTCATCAATGATGCGGGTGGCAGTGTCTGTGAGCTGGATGATGATGAAACAGTACAACTGCTGACCAAACAGACGCTTTTTCTCTACATTCAGGCCACAGAGGCGGATGAGAAAGCGCTGATTGCTCGAGCAGAAAACGCTCCCAAGCCGCTCTATTATCGTGAAGCGTTTCTGGATGAGCATTTAGCGCGTTATATGCAAGAGCACAACCTAGACTATGTTGCGCAGATTGACCCGGATGACTACGTGAGGTGGGTGTTTCCCCACCTGTTTTATTCGCGCATTCCACGCTACGAAGCCATTGCTAAAACCCACGGTTACACCGTCACCACCACCGAGCTTGCTCAAGTTACTGATGAGCAGACATTCAATCAACTGATCGAAACTGCAATTGAGAGAAACTGATGCCGCTGGTTGCTAACTCCGAACTACCCACCTTTACTCGCCTGATGGGAGAGGGTGAGACGGTGCTTAAGAGCAGTGATGCGCTCCACCAGGATATCCGTGAGCTGCATATTGGTTTGCTGAATATGATGCCAGATAGTGCGTTGGCGGCCACTGAGCGCCAATTTTTTCGCCTTGTGGGTGAGAGTAACCAGATAGCACAGTTTTATATGCACCCCTTCTCACTGCCGCAGCTGCCCCGTGGGGCAGAAGGGGCGGCTCATGTGGAACGGTTTTATGGGAGTTTTGAAGAGATCAAGCAGCAAGGTCTGGATGCGTTGATTATTACCGGTGCCAATGTTACCCAACCCGATTTAGCGATGGAGCCTTTTTGGGAGCCGCTAAATGAAGTGGTTGAGTGGGCCTATGCAAATGTGACTTCGACCCTCTGCTCCTGTTTGGCTACCCATGCCGTGATGCAGATGCGCTATGGTAAAAAACGCCAGCATATGGGGTTCAAACGTTGGGGGGTTTATGCCCACCACTTGCTAGACCGGGAACACCCGCTGGTCACGGGGATTAATACCCGCTTCGATGTGCCGCATTCCCGCTTTAATGAGATTAGTCGTGAGCAGTTTGAAACGGCCGGGTTGCAGGTGTTAGTGGAGAGTGAAGCGGCGGGTGTTCACCTTGCAGTCAGCGAAGACCGCTTTCGCCTGGTCTTTTTACAGGGGCATCCAGAGTATGATGTTATCAGCCTGCTGAAAGAGTACAAACGTGAAATTAACTGTTTCATCGAAGGTAAACGTGATCACTACCCTCCGCTGGTCGAAAACTACTTTGGCCTGCAAGTCACCGCGATTTTAGAGGAGCACAAAGAGCGTGTCGCCTCAGCACTGAAAAACAGCGAGAGAGTACCTGACTTTCCAGAGGCGCTAATAACAGATCAGCTTGATAACACCTGGCACGATACTGCCGAAGCGGTACTAAATAACTGGATCGGCAAGGTCTATCAGTTGACCAATGTTGACCGGTTAAAGCCCTTTGAAGAGGGGGTTAATCCAGATGACCCACTCAATTTACGCCGTTTGTAGTG
>JALSJH010000028.1 GCA_026989455.1 Chromatiales bacterium
ATTGATGACTCGGCATCCAGCACTTCGCTCAACTCTCGCCAGGCACGCTCGACATTGGCCAAATTAGCCATATCCGCCATTGAGCAGCCTGCCGCCAAGTCTGGCAAGATAGCGACCTGATCTGGCCGGGAGATAATATCAGCAACTTCCGCCATGAAGTGTACACCGCAAAAGACAATGTACTCGGCATCAGAGGCTGCGGCCGCTCGCGAGAGCTTAAGTGAATCACCGGAGACATCGGCATGTTGAAACACCTCATCACGCTGATAGTGATGCCCTAAGATCATCACCCGCTTACCCAGTGCTGCCTTGGCGGCAATAATCCGTTCCTGAATCTCCTGATCACTCACTTGATCGTTCAACTGCTGCTTATCAATGATCATTGTGGCCATGACTCTATCTCTTCGCTAGCACGGGCGGCGGCTTGCGCCACCCGATTATTACTTAGATGGCTGCTGAGCACGCTGGCGAATGCCCAACTCTCGCAACTGCTTGTCATCAACTTTTGAGGGAGCATTGGTCAATAGACAGCTGGCACTCTGTGTTTTAGGAAAGGCCATCACTTCGCGTATGGATGAAGCGCCGGTCATCAACATCACCAGGCGATCCAGGCCAAACGCTAAACCGCCGTGGGGCGGACAGCCGTGTTTGAGTGCATCCAGCAAGAAGCCAAACTTATCTTGAGCCTCTTCATCACTAATACCCAGCGTGCGGAACACCGCCTTTTGCATCGCTGCGCGGTAGATACGGATCGAGCCGCCACCCACTTCGGTACCATTCAGTACGCAATCATAGGCGCGAGAGAGTGCTGTTGCGGCCTTCTCTTGCAGCTCTTCTGGTGAAATATCACTACTGGGCGCGGTAAAGGGGTGATGCAGTGCGGTGTAGCGATCATCTTTTTCATCCCACTCAAACATTGGGAAATCAACCACCCACAAAGGTTTCCAGCCGCGCTCAACCAAGCCACGGTCGTGGCCTAGTTTAACTCGCAGTGCGCCGAGTGACTCATTAACAATATTCGCTTTATCGGCACCGAAGAAGAGTAAATCGCCATCTTCTGCCCCGGTGCGCTGCAAAATGGTTTTGATCGTCTCATCCGGCAAGAATTTCAAAATCGGCGACTGCAACCCTTCACGACCTGCGGCGACATCATTACATTTAACGTATGCCAAGCCCCGAGCACCGTAGATAGCAACATATTTGGTGTAATTATCAATCTCTTTACGGCTTAGCTCCGCGCCTTTAGGCAGTCGCAGTGCCGCAACACGCCCCTTAGGATCACTTGCCGGGCCAGAGAAGACTTTAAACTCAACATCTTTCAAAACATCGTCAATATCAACCAGCTCCAGAGGAATACGCAGATCGGGCTTATCGACACCAAAGCGGCTGATCGCCTCTGAATAAGGCATACGTGGGAACGGGTTGGGCAGCGCCACCTCCAGCACCTTGGCAAACACCTCTCGCAACATATCTTCTGTTATCGCCATAATTTGATCCTCATCCATGAATGAGGTCTCAATATCCAGCTGTGTAAACTCTGGCTGGCGATCGGCCCGCAGATCCTCATCACGGAAACAGCGCACCACCTGATAATAGCGATCGATACCGGCAACCATTAACAGCTGCTTAAACAACTGCGGCGACTGCGGCAACGCAAAAAAGCTGCCTTGATGAGTACGACTCGGCACCAGATAGTCCCGCGCCCCTTCCGGGGTTGCTTTGGTCAGAATGGGGGTTTCAACATCAAGGAAGCCTTGATTATCCAGGAAGTTACGCAATACACGGGTAACATCCGAGCGAATCTTCAAACGCTGAAACATCTCTGGGCGGCGCAGATCCATATAACGGTAACGAAGACGATGCTCCTCCGACACCCGCTCATCATCCAGTTGGAAGGGCGGTGTTTCTGCCTGACTAAGCACCTCTAGCTCAAGGGCTAAAATCTCTATTTGGCCAGTGGCCATGTCGGGGTTAACAGTCCCCTCGGGGCGCGCCCGAACCTTACCCACAACCCGCAACACATATTCGCTGCGAATGCGCTCGGCGGCGGCAAACATCTCATGTCGGTCCGGGTCAAAGACAACTTGCACCAACCCTTCCCGATCACGCAGATCAACAAAAATAACACCGCCATGGTCACGACGACGATGAACCCAACCACAAAGCTGCACTTCCTGGTCAACCAATAACTCATTTACATGGCCGCAATAGTGGCTACGCATTATTCTTTCCTTCAAAAAAACGGGCTAGTAACACCTTAATCCCCGGATAAAAACGCGAGATGATGTGTAAGATATTGACTTCACAGTGAAATAAAAAATACAAGTCGCACCCATTGGTTCGGCGGCTATTTTTTTGTTTTGCTGTGGGATCAAGAGCTTGTGCAGCATACGTGTTTCTATCCGAGGATTAGGGTAATAAAAAAGAGAGGAAAATACTACGGATTGAGCGAGCCACATGCAAGCGCTGTGATCCCCGCATCCATCTTCTCACCTAATTTGTGGGGCAGCCGTTACAACCACCACCGGTCATGCAAGGCGGCACGGCATCCGCAGTGGAAGCCGTACTTTCATTCCGGGAAGAGACATTTGCAGACGCTGACATCAGCTTTTTCATCTGCGTAGCCCCACAGTCGGGGCAACACGCCAGTGGCGAGTCACTCAGCTTTTGCAAGACTTCAACCTGATGCCCACATGTTTGGCATCGATACTCATAAAATGGCATAAACCAACACATCCCAATGGCGCTTCAATTCCGCAAATTATACCCTAAATAGCCCCTATTGCCGTAATCAATATTCACGCCACCCCCAATGTGTTGATTTTGATTTTTACAGGGGTTCATAATAAGCTGGCTCTCGGTACCCTTATGCCCACCGCAACACTTTGAAGGCAGACAAAATATGAGCGACAACGAGAGTAACGTAAGCTTTTACCAAAGCGTCAACCTGATGGCGGATAAAGCGATGCAGGTGATCGGGCTTGATAATGGAACCGCCCAAGCCATCAAGAGTTGCAGCTCGGTTTTACAGGTTAAATTTCCGGTGAAAATCCGCGATAAAATTGAAGTCTTTACCGGCTGGCGTGCCGTGCACAGCACCCACCGCCTACCCGCCAAAGGGGGGATTCGCTACGCCCCTTATGCCAATCAGGATGAAGTAGAAGCGCTGGCGGCACTCATGACCTATAAATGTGCTCTGGTAGATGTTCCGTTCGGCGGCTCTAAAGGCGCACTACTGATCGACCCAAAAAAATATACCCGCGAAGAGCTGCAGCTGATCACCCGGCGCTTTACCCTAGAGCTGGTACGCAAGGGATTTTTGAGTCCCTCCACCAACGTCCCCGCCCCCGACATGGGCACCGGCGAGCGCGAAATGGCATGGATGGCCGATACCTATAAACACCTGCACCCAGAAGATATCAACTACCTCGCCTGTGTCACCGGTAAGCCGGTACACCACGGGGGAATTCGTGGCCGCAAAGAGGCGACCGGACGCGGGGTTCAATATGCATTACAGGAGTTCTTTAAATACCCTGAAGATCTAAAACTAGCGGGACTCAGCGGTGAGCTGAAAGATAAACGCATTGTTATTCAGGGGTTTGGCAATGTGGGATACCACGCGGCAAAGTTTCTCAGCAAAGAGGATGGCGCGAAAATCGTCGGCATTATCAAGAGCGATGGCTACCTCTACAATGAAGATGGCCTCGATGTTGAAGCGATCTACCAACACGTCACCGCACATAAAACCTTACAAAACTTTCCTAACGCACGTTTTAGTAGTGAGACCGAAGAGGGCTTAACACTTGATTGTGACATCCTCATTCCTGCGGCGATGGAAGCGGTGATCCACGAAGGTAACTCGAGTGAAATCAAGGCGAAATTAATTGTCGAAGCCGCCAATGGCCCCATCACCTACTGTGCCGATGAGCTACTGCGACAGCGTGGCGTGGTGATCATCCCTGACTTTTTCGCCAATGCGGGCGGGGTTATTGTCTCCTATTTTGAGTGGATCCGTAACATCTCACACATCCGCTTTGGTCGCCTGCAACGCCGCCATGATGAGCTGCGCCATCAACACTTCACCTCACTGCTGGAGCAGCTCACCGGCACTACCATCTCCAATGAGCTGCGTGAAGGGATGGAGCAGGGTTCAGAAGAGATCGACTTCGTTCGCTCCGGCTTGTATGACACCATGCGCACCGGCTACTGCGAGCTGCGCGAAGTGTTTCACAACAACGAAAAAGTGACTGACCTACGCACTGCAGGCTATGTGGTTTCGCTGAAAAAAATCTCGCGCACTTATCTGGATATTGGGATTTATTAGCTTTTTTCTGGAGTTCAGGTCGATACAGCGTATGCAAGGTATTGCGGGGGCTGAGGGTTAGAGACCCTTGGCTACCCGATTAGACTTTATCCTGAGAGCTTTGCGCAATTCATATCCCCAGCGTAAGTTACTCCCGTTTTTCGAAAACAGCTTCAACTGCAAAGACACCCTTTTCCATCTCAAATGGAACGACAATCACTGGGGCAGTTGACTTATGAGCAATGAGATGCTTTTCACCAACAATCATAATGGGAAGTGAAACATCGAAGCGAAAGCCTTTATCTTCTAATTGTCGCTTGGCATCACCGATCACCATGTTAGCTAGCTCACCAGCAAGATCGACAATGATATGATCAACAGTAGTATGTTCATCGGGCAGCATTCTGTTTGCAATAAAGAGAATGGCATCTTTATCGAAGGAGAGCGCAACAGATGCTTGTGCTTGGCGTCCTGTCATGGAAATTAAGCCCGTCACAACCCCCACAGACTCTTTCATGGCGGGACGTACCGTTGCTTTGCCTGATTTTAATTTTAAACGAGCCATGGTTGAGAGCACATTATCAACAGAGTGGATAACGGTATTGAAAAAGCTAAGATCCACGCCTAATCC
>JALSJH010000029.1 GCA_026989455.1 Chromatiales bacterium
TTTCGTGAAGAAACCAAGCCAAAAGAGGATAGGTGGTGCAGTGAGGGGTATCCTACGGTAAAATCGTCGATTCTCTACATTATTCAGATCAACCCGGTTTTCCGCAGGCAGATGACAGATGGCAATGAGTGACCAGTACAACCCACAGGCAATTGAAGAGCAGACCCAGCAGTATTGGGAGGATAACAAGCTGTTTGAGGCGGTAGAGGATGCTTCTAAAGAGAAGTATTACTGCCTGTCGATGTTTCCCTACCCCAGTGGCCGCCTGCACATGGGGCATGTGCGAAATTATACGTTGGGTGATGTTATTTCGCGCTACCAGCGGATGCAGGGCAAAAACGTGATGCAGCCGATGGGTTGGGATGCCTTTGGCCTGCCTGCTGAAAATGCGGCGATTAAAAATAATGTGCCACCAGCGGGTTGGACGCGAGAGAATATTGCCTATATGAAGGGGCAGTTGAAGCGTCTGGGTTTCGGTTATGACTGGCGGCGGGAAGTGGCGACTTGTACACCCCAATACTACCGTTGGGAGCAGTGGTTTTTTACCAAGCTGTATGAGAAGGGGCTAGTGTATAAAAAAACAGCGCCGGTTAATTGGTGCCCGAATGACATGACAGTGCTGGCCAACGAGCAGGTGATTGATGGCTGTTGCTGGCGCTGCGATACGGTGGTAGAGCGTAAAGAGATTCCGCAGTGGTTTATGAAGATTACCGATTATGCGCAGCAACTGCTGGATGATCTGGATCAGCTGGATGGTTGGCCCGATCAGGTGCGTGCTATGCAGCGCAACTGGATTGGCCGCTCTGAAGGTGTGCAGGTGCAGTTTGCGGTCGATGGCGAGCCACTCAAAGTCTTTACCACTCGCCCTGACACCTTGATGGGTGTCTCTTATCTGGCGGTTGCGCCGGAGCATCCACTGGCGTTGGCCGCTGCGCAAGAGAACGCACCACTGGCCTCATTTATTGATGAGTGCAAAAACATGGAGACCTCTGAGGCGGCTATGGAGACCATGGAGAAAAAAGGGGTGGATACCGGGCTAAAGGCGGTTCATCCCGTTAGTGGTGAGGTGGTGCCGGTTTTTGCCGCTAATTTTGTTTTGATGGGGTATGGCGAGGGTGCGGTGATGGCGGTGCCTGCCCATGACCAGCGTGATTGGGAGTTTGCCCATAAGTATGATCTTCCCATCAAGCAGGTGATCGCACCAGAGAGTGGTGAAGATATTGACCTGGCGAGCGGTGCGTTTACCGATAAAGGGGTGTTGATCAACTCGGGTGAATTTACACACATGGCTTTTCAGGAGGCGGTGGATGCCATTGCGGGCTACCTGAGTGAGCGCGGTAAGGGCGAGAAACAGGTCAACTTCCGGCTGCGAGATTGGGGTGTCTCTCGGCAGCGCTATTGGGGCGCACCGATACCGATTGTTAACTGCCCCACCTGTGGCGCAGTGCCGGTGCCGGAGGATCAACTGCCGGTGGTGTTGCCCGAAGATGTGGTGCTGGATGGTGTCAGCTCGCCGATTAAAAAAATGGCTGAGTTTATTGAAACCAGCTGCCCGCGCTGTGGTGGAGAAGCGGAGCGTGAAACAGATACTTTCGATACTTTTATGGAGTCCTCCTGGTATTTTGCCCGTTATGCATCGGCGGATAATGGTGAGGCGATGCTGGATGAGCGTGCCCGCTATTGGTTGCCGGTTGACCAATATGTGGGGGGCATTGAGCACGCTATTTTGCACCTGCTCTATTCGCGTTTTTTCCATAAACTGCTGCGTGATTTTGGTTTGGTGCAAGGTGATGAGCCGTTCAAAAACCTGCTGACTCAGGGCATGGTGCTGAAGGATGGCAGTAAAATGTCCAAGTCCAAGGGGAATACGGTGGATCCTCAAGCGCTGATCGATCGCTACGGTGCTGATACGGTGCGTCTGTTTATCATGTTTGCCGCACCGCCGGAGCAGAGTTTGGAGTGGAATGACTCAGGCGTTGAAGGTGCTCACCGTTTCCTTAAGCGTTTATGGACCCTGGTTAATGAAAATCAGGCCATTATTGCCGCATGGGGTGGTGATTATGACGGCTCTGGCGCAGATAGTAGTGCGAAAAAAGTGCGCGGCGAGCTGCATCAGATATTAGATCAGGCCAACCGAGATTTTGCCAAATATCAGTTTAATACGGTAGTGGCCGCAGGCATGAAGATGGTGAACCTGTTGATTGCGATGGATAAAAAAAGCAGTGGTGCGGATGCTGTTTTAGCGGAAGGGGTTGATATCTTGTTGCGGATGCTGGCACCGATTGTACCCCATGTGACGCATCAAATCTGGCGCTCACTGGGCAGAGAGGGTGATGTATTGACCGCACAATGGCCAACGGTAGATGCACAGGCGTTAGTGCGTGAAACCATCGAGCTGGTGGTTCAGGTAAACGGTAAGCTGCGTGCTAGAATCGAAGTGGCTGCTGAGGCTGATAAGCAGCGAATTGAAGAGATCGCCATCTCAGATGAGAATGTGATCCGCTTCCTTGAGGGGAAAGAGATCAGAAAGATCATCGTGGTGCCCAATAAACTGGTGAATATCGTTGTATCGTAAAGCGTATGGTGGGTGGCTGCTGCTGGCACTGCTGCTCGTTTTGCAGGGGTGTGGCTTTCAACTGCGCAGTGCGGCAGTCTGGCCGCCCTCACTGCAACCGGTGGCGACCGATTCGGTGCCACAGGGGCGTGATTTTGTACTGCTGTTACGGCGCACGCTGAGTGAACAAGGGGTGGCGCTGGATGGCGTGGCGGCAGCGCGGATTGTGGTGCTGGATGAACAGCACCAGCGCAAGATTCAGTCACTGGACGAAGCGGGTCGAGTCAGTGTCTATCAGCTCGATTATCAAGTGACACTGAAGCTGGATGATGGGGCGGGAAAACCACTGATTGAAGCGCAAGCGTATCAGTTTCAACGCAGTTATGCCTATGATCCCGAACGAGCGTTAGGGCACCAGTGGCAAGAGGAGCAGATGATAAAACGGATGCGTCAGCAGGCGGTTGAGCACTTTATGCGACGTGTGGCCATGGGTGGCTTAAGCGGGAATGCCAAGTGAAGGTTTACGCTAATCAGCTAGAGAGGCACCTGAAAAGCCATGGCTTGCCGCCGGTGATACTGGTCAGTGGCGATGAGCCGCTTCAGATGGCCGAATGTTGTGATGCGATTCGCCAACAAGCGCGCAGTGTGGGCTATCTTGGCCGGGAAGTGCTGCATGTAGAGAGTGGCTTTGACTGGGGTGAGCTGGAGCGGGAGGCGAATGCACTTTCACTGTTTGCCGAGCAGCGTATTATTGAGCTGCGGCTGCCGAACGCTAAGCCGGGTATTCAGGGGGGCAAGGCGCTACAGGCGTATTGCGCGGCACCGGCACCCGACACCATTTTGCTGGTTACCATGGGCAAGCTGGAGTCGGCGGCGAGTAAAAGTAAATGGTGCCAGGCGATTGAGAGTGCTGGCTTTATGGTGCAGCTGTGGCCGGTTGAGCGCGCTCAGTTGCCGCGCTGGATTGAACAACGAATGCGCAAAGTGGGCTTGCAGCCCGAGGGTGAGGTGGCGGCGATGTTGGCCGATCGGGTTGAGGGCAACTTGCTGGCCGCCTCTCAAGAGATTGAAAAGCTGCGTTTACTGATTGGCCAAGGCCGACTGGATGTGGAACAGTTGCTCTCTGTGGTGGCGGATAGTGCTCGCTATGATGTCTTTACACTGGTTGATGCGGCACTGCTGGGTGATGCGGTGCGAGTCAATAAAATTGTTAATGGTTTGCAAGCTGAGGGTGGTGAGCCAGTGCTGATTCTTTGGGCGCTAAGCCGGGAGATACGCACGCTTTTGAATATCGCTTATGAGGCTCGCCGCGGGGGTGCTGATGATGCGCTGTTGCGACGTTATCGAATTTGGGATAAGCGTAAAACAGCGGTTAAATCAGCACTACAGCGCTACCGTTACCCGCATTGGGTGCAGATGCTAGAGCAGTGCGCAGAGATTGACCGCATGATCAAAGGGCAGTCGCAGGGTAATCCCTGGGATGAGTTAAGTGCACTGGCGATGCGTATGGCAGGTATTCGCCTGCCAAGAGCGCCCGCTGGGTTATAATATAATTAGTGTGGTTAAGGATGCTCTGAATTAAGTCAGCATAAAACCCTAATCCGCATCAGGGTGTTTGCTTAAGCAGAGTCTCCCAAGAGGATAGTGATGGATATTAAACAGTACATGAGTGAGTTGGGGCAAAAAGCGCGTGCCGCTTCACGCATTTTGAACCGCACAGAGAGCGGAGATAAAAACCGTGCGCTGTTGGCGATTGCCGATGCTCTTGAGGCGAAACGTGAATTTTTGAAGTTGGAGAATGCCAAAGATCTGTCGGCGGGCAAAGCGAGTGGCTTGGATGCGGCGATGCTCGACCGTCTCGCGCTGAGCGACGAGGGTATCAACCAGATGGCAGAAGGGATTCGACAAGTTGCCGCGCTGGCTGACCCGGTAGGTGAAATTTCTGGTATGAAATATCTCCCCTCCGGCCTGCAAATTGGCAGGATGCGAGTGCCACTGGGCGTGGTGGGTATTATTTATGAATCTCGCCCTAATGTGACCGCAGATGCGGCGGCATTGTGTCTCAAATCAGGCAATGCGGCGGTGTTGCGCGGTGGCAAGGAGGCGATTCACTCTAATAAAGCGATTGCCGCCGCCATTCGTGAGGGGTTGGATAAAGTGGGGTTGCCCACTTCGCTGGTGCAGGTGCTGGAAACCACAGACCGCGCTGCGGTGGCGGAGATGATCACACTGCCCAAGTATATCGATGTGATTATACCTCGGGGTGGCAAGGGGCTAATTGAAGCGATCAGTAAAGGCGCCTCTGTGCCGGTGATTAAACATCTGGATGGTATTTGTCATATCTATATTGATGATCAGGCGGATATCGAAAAGGCTCTGCGGGTCTCTTTTAATTCCAAAACCCAGCGTTACGGCACCTGTAATACGCTGGAAAACCTGCTGGTTGCCGAGGGGATCGCAGAGCAGGTATTGCCCGAGCTGTGTGGCATGTATCAGGAGAAAGGGGTTGAGTTGCGGGGCTGTGAAACCACTCGTAACGTAGTGGCCAATATGAAGCCTGCAACGGATGAAGATTGGGACACTGAATATCTAGCACCGATCCTCTCGATAAAGGTGGTGAAAGATCTGGATGAGGCGATTGAGTTTATCAATCAGCACAGCTCGGGGCACACCGAATCAATTATCACCGAAAACTACACCCGTGCACGCCGTTTTCTGCGTGAAGTGGATTCGAGTTCAGTCATGATCAACGCCTCTACCCGTTTTGCTGATGGTTTTGAATATGGGCTGGGTGCGGAAATTGGCATCTCCACCGATAAATTTCATGCCCGTGGCCCAGTGGGGCTGGAGGGGCTGACTTCACAGAAATATGTAGTGTTTGGTGATGGACAGATCCGCACTTAGCCATCGACGAATTTGACCATGAATACGGTACTGATATTGGGCGGAACCTTCGACCCGGTACATAATGCCCACCTGCGTACCGCAAGTGATGTGGCTGAGCTACTAGGAGTGGAGCAGATTCGTTTGCTCCCTTGCGGCGAGCCAGCACACCGGGAGCAGCCCGCAGCCACGACGGCTCAGCGACTGGCGATGTTGCAATGCGCCGTGCACGAGCAGCCGCGCTTTGTTATTGACACCCAGGAGCTAGCGCGCAACGGCCCCTCTTATATGGTGGATACGGCGGCAAACTTGCGCCGAGAATTGGGTGCCGAGTGTTGCATCTGCCTGATGATGGGTATGGATGCTTTTTTGGGGCTGCCGGCGTGGCATGAGTGGTCAAAAATACCCGAGCTTATAAACCTGGTGGTGGTGGAACGACCGGGCTGGCAAGGGGCGTTAAAGCAACAGCGGGCGTTGCAGCAGTTGCTGGAACAACGTCAGGTCTCCACGGTCGAGGCGCTATTGGCGGCACCCGCCGGGAAAATATGGATGGTGAAAGTGAGTCAACTGCCACTATCCGCCACTCAAATTCGTAACATGATCAGCGCGGGAGAGTCGCCACAGGGGTTGTTGCCCGAGTCGGTATTAGCGTTGATTAGAGAACAGAAAATTTATCAAAATTAGGCGTAAGAAAATGGCTGCACCGAGGGAAGCCCTGAACCAGAGCTTCCCTAGGGTGCAGCACAAGCGTCGATAACCAGGGTCGTGATGATGGACAGTGAACAGTTAAAAAAATTGGTAATTGATGCGCTTGAAGAGATTAAGGCGATTGATATTGTCGAAATTGATGTGCGTGATAGAACCAGCATTTGTGATGTGATGGTGATTGCCACGGGCAATACCAATCGTCAGGTGAAATCGCTGGCGGAGAGCGTGGTATTGAAGGTCAAGGCCGCGGGAGAGCAACCGGTGGGTGTCGAAGGCCAGACGGTTGGTGAGTGGGTGTTGGTTGATCTTGGCGATGTGGTGGTGCATGTAATGCAACCACAAACGCGAGAGTTCTACAGCTTGGAGAAGCTGTGGGAGATGGCTCCCAACAAACAAGAGTCCTAGTCGCCAATGCAGATTCACCTGATCGCTGTCGGCAGTAAAATGCCGCACTGGGTGGTGGAGGGCTATACAGAGTACGCTCGCCGCATGCCCGCTGAGTGCCGCCTGCATCTGGTAGAAATCCCGGCTGGAAAGCGGGGCAAGAATGCCGATGTTGCGCGTTTAACCCAGGAAGAGGGTGAGAAGATGCTGGCGGCAATTCCCAAAGGTGCCCATGTGGTGGCGCTGGAGGTGGGCGGCAAAGAGTGGAGTACCGAGCAGTTGGCCACCCAGCTGGATGGATGGCTGCATGGCGGCTGTGATCTCGCCTTGCTGGTCGGTGGCCCCGAAGGGCTTGCCCCGCGCTGCCTTGCTCGTGCCGATCAGCGTTGGTCGCTGTCGCGTTTGACCTACCCACACCCGCTGGTACGGGTGGTATTGTCTGAGCAGATCTACCGGGCATGGAGCCTGTTAAAAGGGCACCCTTACCATCGAGCGGGTTAAGGATTCGCTGATTATGCTGGTTGAAATCGCCCCCATTTATCCCGAAAATCGCACCCTTAGAGCGAGCTACTACGTATTTCGGAACAAATGAGAACAACTCCCTCATCAGAGCCTCCTTAATGAAAAAACAATTTCCTGAAATCTATCTAGCCTCACGCTCGCCCCGTCGGCGTGAACTGCTTGACCAGATCGGTGTCTGTTATAAGGTGGTGGTGCCGAATGTGGCTGAGCAGAGAGCACCCGCAGAGCGGCCTTTCGATTATGTTTGTCGCCTGGCATCAAGCAAGGCGCAAGCCGGCTGGGAGGTGACGCACGGGGGTGAGAAACGCCCGGTGTTGGGAGCGGACACGGTGGTGGTGTTGGGGGATACTGTAATGGAAAAACCCCATGATCGTGAACATGGGATCGCCATGCTAGCGGCTCTCTCGGGGCGAGTACACCAAGTGATGACCGGAATGGCACTGGTCACGGAAGAGGGCTGTGATTGTGTTGTCTCAGTGAGCCGTGTCCACTTTCGGCAAGTAACCCGGCAGGAGCAAATTGACTACTGGGCAACGGGTGAGCCTGAGGGCAAGGCCGGTGGTTACGCTATTCAAGGTTTTGCAGCGGCTTTTATTGAGCGTATTGAAGGCAGCTATTCAGGTATTATGGGGCTATCGTTGTTTGAGCTGACCAAGATGCTGGCTAAAAAACAGATTAAATGAGACCACGACTGTGAAGTCTCTAAATAACAACCGCGTGAAGCGAAAAAGAGTTGAAGGGTAATTATGTCAGAGGAGCTGTTGATCAATGTAACACCTCGGGAGACCCGCATTGCGGTGCTCGAAAACGGGGTTTTACAAGAGGTTTACATCGAGCGCGAAAGCAAGCGTGGCCTAGTGGGTAATATCTATAAGGGTAAAGTGGTTCGGGTGTTGCCGGGTATGCAGGCGGCCTTTATCGATATTGGCCTCGAACGTGCTGCTTTTCTCCATGAGTCGGATATTGTGGTGGAGGATCAGGAGAGTGATGGCAAAGAGGGGATCTCGCAGCTGCTGCGTGAAGGGCAAGAGGTTTTGGTGCAGGTGATCAAAGATCCCTTAGGCACCAAAGGCGCTCGCTTGACTACACAGCTCTCTATCGCCGCACGTTTTTTGGTCTTTATGCCGGGCATTGCTCACATTGGTGTTTCACAGAAAATTGTCGATGAGAAGGAGCGCGACCGCTTAAGAAGCGCGGTGCGCAACGTGGTAGGTGATGAGAGTGAGAACGGTTATATCATCCGCACGTTTACAGAAGGGTGTAGTGAGCAGGCTTTAAGCGATGACATTCACTTTTTGGAGCGTATGTGGAGTGCGATTCAAGAGCGTAAAACAGAAGGCAAAGCGCCGCTGCTGATCCATGAAGATCTGTCACTGGCACGACGCGCACTGCGGGATTTTGTCGGCGTGGATGTGGAGAAAATACGCATCGATTCCCGCGAAGGCTATGCTAAGGCGAAGAAGTTTGCCAAAAAATTTATTCCAGAGGTGGCCGATAGAATTGACCACTACCCCGGAGAGCGACCAATCTTTGATCTCTACGGCGTTGAAGATGAAATTCAGAAGGCACTGAGTAAAAAAGTGCAGTTGAAGTCGGGTGGTTATCTGATTATTGATCAGACGGAGGCGATGACCACTATCGATGTTAATACCGGTGCTTTTGTTGGCCATCGCAATCTGGAAGAGACCATCTTCAAAACCAATCTGGAGGCGACACAGGCGATAGCGCGGCAGTTACGGCTGCGCAATTTAGGTGGCATCATTATTCTTGATTTCATCGATATGGAGGCTCCCGAGCACCGCACTCAGGTATTAAATGAGTTACAACGGGCATTGGAGCGAGATCACGCCAAGAGCAATATCTGCGAAGTCTCCAGCTTGGGCTTGATTGAGATGACCCGTAAACGTACCCGAGAGAGTCTGGGGCACATTTTGTGTGAGTCTTGCCCCACCTGCGATGGGCGTGGTTCACTTAAAACGCCAGAGACGGTCTGCTACGAAATATTCCGTGAAATCACCCGCGAAGCGCGTCAATTTGAAGCGCAGCGCTTCATGGTGCTGGCATCCAAAGATGTGGTGGATGTGATGCTGGAGGAGGAGTCCAGCAGCGTGGCAGAGCTGGAAGCTTTTATTGGAAAGCCGGTAACCTTTCAGGTTGAGGTGATGTATACCCAGGAGCAATTTGACGTTGTCCCCATGTAGTTGGCAGCCGCCGCTTATCAGGAATTGATCGTGCTAAAGAGACGTTGGGTCATCACTGTGTTTTGGGGGGGGTTAGCAACCGTTGCCGTCACCCTTGCACTGCTATTGACGGCGGCTCGGTTGCTTTTCCCCCATGTGGATGAGTATCGTCAGGATATTGAAGTGTGGGCAGGGGAGGTGCTGGGTCAAGCGGTCTCCATTGGCGAGCTTGATGCCCGCTGGCGTTACACCTATCCAGAAGTTATTCTTCGCCGTGTCACCTTGTTAGATCATCAATCCCTTCCGGTGAGCACCCTACCCGAAATAAGCCTCAGCCTGGATATGGCTCAGCTGCTGTTTAAACAGCAAATCTCATTCATCCATTTAAATGTCACCCTCGATAAACTGACCTTGCAGCGTGATCCGCAAGGTCAAATTAGTGTGCGCGAGCTGCACACTCCCAAACCAAATAACCTAGATGAAGGTGGCGGGGCAGACCACCTGTTGCAGTGGCTTTTAGAGCAGGGGAGTTTGAATATCAACGTGGCTGAACTGGTCTGGATTGATCAGCACTCTGGCTTTGATTACCGTGTCCATGATGTTGAATTTTCATTAACCAATGATGGTGACCACCATCAACTGTCCGGTGAGGTCCAGCTCCCCTCCACAGAGGGCGCTTTACTTGAACTGGCGGTTGATGTGGTGGGTGACCCGCTGCGTGGCTCCGGTTGGCGTGGACGTGCCTATCTATCGGGTGATGCGATCTCACTACCACACTGGCTATCGGCGCAATCGATCCAGGGGCAGCGTGTGACGGGGGGGCGTTTGGACTTCTCTTTATGGAGTGAGTGGAGTGATGGCTCATTAAACAGCTTGCAGGGTATCGTCTCACTGCAAGAGTTGGCGTTGACAGCCACCGAAGGAGCGGACTCTCGCCACTTTGAATATATTGAGAGCCTGTTGGATTGGCAGCGAGTAGAGGATGGCTGGCAGGTGGCGTTAAATGATCTGGCTCTGAGCTATCAGCAACACCGCTGGCCGCAGAGCAACCACGTTGTGCGCATGATGCCAGGTGATGAGCGATCCATTGCGCTACAGAGTGACTATTTACATCTGGCCGATATTGACAACCTGATCAGCTATCTCGATTTTCTCTCTTTAGAGCAACAGGCGATGTTAGCCACGCTGGAGCCGCAGGGTGAGCTGACCAATATTGCGGCGCACTACTCAGCGAGTGGTGACTACCGGGTTAGTAGTGATTTTAACAAACTCTCGGTCTCCCCTTGGGAGCAGATGCCGGGCTTTGAAAATGTGAGTGGTCACCTTGCACTCTCGCCTGCTCAAGGTGTGTTGCAGCTGAATGTGGAAAATGGCTCATTTGAGTGGGCAAAGATGTTTCGTCAGCCGCTTCCGCTGGATCAGCTGCAAGGTGAGTTTAGCTGGAGAGCGCAGGATGAGGGCTGGTCGTTTGATAGCCACGGATTCTCTTTATCCAATCAACACCTTTCGCTGGAGGGTGCTATTAATCTTCTCTTACCGACAGATAAAAGCCCTCTTCTCGATCTGGCACTCGAATTCAAACGAGCCGATATGGCGCACACCTCGCGCTATCTTCCGCTCGCACTCCTCCCCAAGCCGGTTCTCTCTTGGCTTGATCAGGGCATCGTCGCCGGTGAGGTAGTGGGTGGGGGTATGATCTACCATGGCGCGATTGCAGACTTCCCCTTTCGCCACGGCGAGGGGCAGTTTGAGGTGGCTTTTGATGCGGTGGGGGCAACGATTGTACCCGGTAAGGGGTGGCTGCCGGTCTCGGATATCAATGCATCGGTTGGCTTTCAGCATGCCGCCATGTCGATAAAAGCGACACAGGGTGAGGTGCTTAACTCACATATCCAGCAGAGCCATATCAGCATCCCTGAGATGGGTGGCGAGAGCAGCTATTTGAATATTTCCGGCGATATTCTAGCCAATACCCCGGACATTTTTGAGTATCTACTGAAGAGTCCGGTGGCCAACTCCGTGGATTTTCTTTCCATGTTTAAAGCCAAGGGCGAAGGGCAAGTGGCGCTGGCACTGGAGATTCCGCTCTCTAAAAAGGGGGTGTTTGCTTTTAATGCCCAGGGCTCGCTACGGGATGTTGCTTTGGATATTCTACCGGCCGCTTTAAGTTTTGAAGCGTTGAGTGGAGAGCTGCATATTTCAACGGCTGGATTAGCGATCGAAAAAATCAGTGGTTTGCTCTACGGCGAACCGATCGAAGTCACTGCTGAAGCCGTGCCTGATGTGCCGGGTGGTGCAACACGGCTACAGATCGAGAGCCATTTGAGCGGCGATATGTTGAGCCAGTATCTTGAGTTACCGCTCTTCTCCCAGTTAATGAGCGGTAAAGCACCGTTGAGTGGTCAGGTTTTTATTCCCCATCAGCCGGAAGTTGCCCAGCGGGTAGCCTCGGTTAAATTGGACAGCACACTGTCAGGGTTGGCGCTGGCACTACCCGGCGCACTGGAGAAAACGGCGCAGCAGCTGCGGCCCCTCACCGTCGAGCTGCAACTCCTCAGTGATGCCCCGCCACAGTTGCAGCTTGGGTATGACAAACAACTGGCTGCGCTGGTCAGCTTTGAAAAGCCACGGCTGCGGGGTGAGGTGCTGATTGGCGAGCAGCGCGAGCTGCAACTACCACAGCAGCCCGGATTGGTTATCAGCGGTGAGCTGAGTGCCTTCTCCTTGAGCCGGCTGCTTG
This sequence comes from Chromatiales bacterium, assembly GCA_026989455.1. Taxonomy (GTDB): domain Bacteria; phylum Pseudomonadota; class Gammaproteobacteria; order RBG-16-57-12; family RBG-16-57-12; genus JAFLJP01. The sequence goes on from JALSJH010000029.1 coordinate 11,972, forward strand.
CATTGTTGCCCACCTCGGAGTCACTGGGTGATAGCGAGCCGGGCATTGTTCGCAGTTTGAAGCTCAAGCTGGGCGAGCTGGAGCTGTTTGGTCAGCAGCTTAAATCGGTTGACCTTAACGCGACGCAGCTCGCCTGGCAGTGGTTTATAGATATTGATAGCCCGCAGGCGAAAGGGCGCATAGAGCTATCTGAGCACCTACTGCAAAATCCAATTGTGGCTGAAATGGAGTACCTGCATCTCAGTAAACCATCAAAAGATGAGCCTGCCCCCGAGTCATCACGAGAGCCCTTTGATATGTGGAAGCTGCCGCCCCTGCAAATTCAGGTGCAATCCTTTAGTTATGACAAGCTACCCCTGGGCGCAATGCGGCTGAAGAGTCGTTGGTTGGAGGGGGGGTATCAACTTGAAGAGCTGTTGCTGCATCCTGACTCTGCCGAATTGCGGCTGGAAGGGAGATGGCTCGCAGAACCACTGCCGCTGGGTGCGAGCAGCCTGAAACTACGGCTTAAAAGCAGTGACATCGGCCGAACTATCAGTGGCTTGGGTTTCGCCGGAACCATTAAAGATGGTGAGGGTTTTGTTAACGCTACTGTTGATTGGGCGGGTGGTTTAGGTGAGTTTGAGGTGGCGGAATTAGATGGGAAAATAGACTTCAAACTGGAGGATGGGCGCATTCTGGAGGTTGAACCCGGTGCCGGGCGTATCCTGGGTCTGTTAAGCATCCAGATGTTGCCGCGTCGGTTATTGCTTGATTTTGGAGACCTATTTGGTGAAGGGTTCCGTTTTAATGAAATTAGAGGCCACTACGATATGGTTGATGGTCTTGCCAAGACCGATAACTTTACCTTGCTGGGCTCCTCGGTGCGGATGGATATGCTGGGGTCGGTTGATCTGGGGAAGCAGGAGTATGACCAGCGCTTGATTGTTACCCCGTTTGTCACTGACAGCCTGCCACTGTTGACCTATTTGACCGGCGTTGCCACCCCACAAATTGCCGCACTGCTCTTTTTAGCACAGAAGCTGTTTCAGGATGATTTAGCTAAAATAGCTCAATTTGAATACCGAGTCAGCGGCCCGTGGGATAACCCCGAGGTGGTGAAGCTAGAAGAGGTGACCGTGGGTCAGTGAAAGCGAGCTAAAGGTGCGACAAGCATCACCCGGTTAAATCATTTTTCATAGTGATAGCGACATGAAATTATTGTAAGTCGATTACTCTCATCAATCCGATGAGATCAAAAACCGGCTAAATTCTCTTTCAGTGACTCTGGCTTACCGGTGCCTTCAAATGGAGTTCTCTGGGTATCCGACTCTACTGCGCTTGTTATCTGTAATATTGCAGTGTACGATATTAAGTACATGTACCACTGAAGGATGCGCCACAATGAAAGCCCTTAGCTATACTGCTGCCCGCTCGAACCTAGCCAAAACGATGGAAAGCATATGTGATGACCATGAACCCGTTGTTATTACTAGAAAAAATGAACGTTCGGTTGTCATGCTCTCACTTGAAGATTATGAATCCCTAGAGGAAACAGCATACCTACTTCGTAGCCCTAAAAACATGAAGAGACTTATTGAATCCATTTCTCAACTTGGGGATGGCAAAGGATCACCAAGGAAATTAAGTGAATGAATCTCATTTTTGCCGATCATGCTTGGAATGATTACCTATATTGGCAAAAGACCGATAAAAAAATGATTAAACGCATCAACTCACTAATAAAAGATATTCAACGCTCACCTTTCGAAGGCATCGGCAAACCGGAGCCACTCAAACATGCCTTATCCGGTTACTGGTCTAGGCGGATCAATGATGAACACAGAATCATTTACAAGATTGACTCTGTATCCATTCATGTTGCTCAACTTAGGTATCACTACTAATGCATGTAACGCTTAAGCTCGGCC
>JALSJH010000030.1 GCA_026989455.1 Chromatiales bacterium
TTAAGCTCGGCCAGACCTGAAAAAGATATTTTCTATAAAACACCGCCCCCATGCACTGAGCTTCTCCAACAGGCGGTTCAGATTGTGGTTCGTTCCTCACACAATTTAACCTTACTCGATTGGGTTCCAAAGCAAAATCACCGAAATTAGTCTCTATTTAGATGCGTTTCTTGAGTAAACCTTCCGTATTAGTGCTTTTATATTAATGCTTATCCCATGTAGTAAAATCGCCGTCGAACACCGTGTGGTTAGTAGATAATAACCACTAGTGAATGGCAAGGGTAATTCCGCGAGGGTCTTTATGAGAGATCAAAATATATTGGTAGGAGCCATCTTTAGATGGCGAAGGTGCAGGGTTTATCGCAAGCTAAAGCTGGCTCCTACGTTTATGTTTTAAAGCAGGGTTAATGCGCTAGCGTCAACTCTACAGGCTCTATTTTTCCACTGCGGGTAAAAAAAGCCGCCATTTCCAATACACCCGCCGTATCCAGAGAGATAATGAGTTTCATGATATCGGGATATTGATCTTCTGCAATCTCGCTGGCAGAAGGTTGGGGTGGCGTTACTGGGTGAGAGTGGAAAATAGCCAGCAGCTCCTCGCCCTGATCATCTATCTGACGCAGCGTCTGGGCCAGCTCGCTCTTATCCATTGCATAGCGACATTGTGGCGATTTCGCATTAGCGACCGGATAGCAGCGCAGAGCGGTGCCATTTTTGCTGGAGATTAACCCACACACCTCGTGCTTCGGGTTGGTTTGTGCGTAATGAAGCAGCTGGTTAATCAGTGGACGCGGCAGTTCCAAGGCAGACATCTTATTACCTCTCATGGTTACAGACGGGGCAGGAGGGATCACGCTGGTAACGCAGTGTGCGCCACTCCATGGTCAAAGCATCCATCAACAGCAGCTTTCCCTGCAGTGGCTCACCGATGGCCGCAAGTTGTTTAAGTGCTTCGGTGGCTTGAATGGAGCCTATTATACCGGGTAGCGGGGCTAATACACCTGTTTCTGAGCAGCGTTCAGCCTCGTGGTTATCATCATCTTGATAGAGACAGCGGTAACAGGGACCACCCGGTAAAAGGGTGGTCACCTGCCCCTCAAAACGAATCACCGCACCGGAGATGAGCGGTGTTTTCTGCTCTACACAGGCGGCGTTAATGGCAAAGCGGGTTTCGAAGTTATCGCTGGCATCGATCACCAGATCGACCTCATCAACCTGTGCCGCCAATCGTGATGCCGTTAAGCGCTGGTTTAGGGTGATTAATTTTATTTCCGGATTGAGTTGCCGGATAGTAGCGGCTGCGGAGAGCACTTTGCATTGACCCACGCGCTCTGTCGTGTGGACGATTTGACGCTGTAGATTGCTGAGATCAACACGGTCAAAATCATTCAGCCGCAGCTCGCCAACCCCAGCCGCAGCAAGATAGATGGCAACCGGAGAGCCGAGCCCACCCAGCCCGATAATAAGCACCTTGGCATTGAGTAACTTTTGCTGCCCCTGATAATCGAGCTGTGGCAGCATAATTTGTCGGCTGTAGCGGAGCAGTTGTTGATCATTCATCGGGGAGAGCGGTACCTTAATGGGGCTACTTATAGTGGCGAAGATGTTCCGGCGTGCTGTCACGACAGCCGTGTAGCAGGTGTTGGTAGCGGTTCATGAAGACCATTTTTGTGTCGACGGCGCTGTTGTTGCTGATGCCGAGGTTATCTCGTTGTACTTGTTCGGTGTAGTAGTAGAGTGCGTGGCTTAGTTTGTAGAGCAGGCCGGTCTCTAGGTGATAGCCCAGCTCTTCGAGTAGCAGTTCGATCACCTCCAGGGTGATGTGGCGCAGGTCATAGCGAATGCTGAGGGTGCGTGGTGCGATGCATTCACACTGCTCTATTTCGGCGATGTGGCTAAGGAGTTGTTGTGCGCTTCCGCATTGATCGGGGTCGGGGTGAAATTCAAAAAAACTGATTTCACGCTGTTTATGCAGCTCCTGCGCTTGTTCGTGGTCTATTGCCATCTTTCGATTGCCTCATATCTGTCCGCATGCCACCCGGTCATTGCCACCGTAATCGATGTGACCCTGCACCCTACGGTACCCTTGTTGGCGCATTATTTCTAGGATTTCAGCGGATTGATGGTAGCCATGCTCGAGTAACAGCCAGCCATCGGTTGGTAACTGTTGTCGACTGCTCTCGATCAATAGGCGAATATCATCCAGTCCATCGTCTCCAGAGCTGAGCGCCCTCTTTGGCTCAAAACGGAGGTCGCCCTGTTTGAGGTGCGGGTCGCTCTCTTCTATATATGGCGGATTTGAGATCACCATGTTGAGGCTTTTTTGTTGTAAAGGTGCTAACCAGTCCCCTTGTAAAAAGGTGACGTTAGGGATGGCGAGCCGCTGGGCATTGTGTTGGGCAACGGCGAGGGCATCCGCTGAAATATCGACGGCATAGAGCTGGCAGCGGGGGCGCTCACTGGCGATGGCCAGTGCGATGGCACCTGATCCGGTGCCCAGATCAGCAATCTGCCACTCAGCATGGCTTGGGATACGTTCGAGCGCCTGTTCAACTAATAACTCTGTCTCGGGTCGTGGGATTAAAGTGGCGGGCGTGACCCGCAGCTCAAGTGACCAAAATTCTCGGTGGCCGGTAATGTAGGCGATCGGTTCGCCGTTAATACGTCGTTGTATCAGCTCTTGAAAGGCTTGCTGTTGTGCGCTGCTGAGTCTCTTCTCTGGCCAGGCGATGAGGTGACTAAGGTTTTTTTTCAGCAGATGGCAGAGCAGCACCTCGGCATCAACCCGGGGATCAGGGTTGTTTAAAGTGCTGAGCTGTTGTGCGGCCTGTTTCAGGGCTTGCTGGAGGGTGTCCATAGGGTTTATTCGCGGTAACTATTCGCCAAGTTCTGCGAGCAGTTCGGCTTGGTGTTCATTGATCAGTGGATTAATCACCTGTCCCAGACCACCATTCATGATCTCATCCAGCTTATAGAGCGTCAGGTTAATTCGGTGGTCGGTCACGCGCCCTTGCGGGTAGTTGTAGGTGCGAATGCGTTCTGATCGATCACCACTACCTACCTGTAGCTTGCGGCTCTCTGATTGTTCGGCGTGCGCCTTCTCTTTTTCGACCGCAAGCATCCGCGCTTGCAGTACCGACATAGCGCGGGCGCGGTTTTTATGTTGCGAACGTTCATCCTGACACTCGACAACGGTGCCGGTGGGTATGTGGGTAATACGGATTGCTGAGTCTGTTTTATTGACGTGTTGCCCACCCGCGCCTGAGGCACGGAAAGTGTCTACTTTTAAATCCGCCGGATTGATCTCAATGGCATTCACCTCATCCACTTCGGGCATAATGGCGACGGTGCAGGCGGAGGTGTGAATACGTCCTTGTGACTCGGTATCGGGCACCCGCTGTACCCGGTGAGCGCCTGATTCAAACTTCAGTTTTGAGTAGGCACCCTGGCCGATGATTTTGGCGATAATCTCGCGATAGCCGCCGTGTTCACCTTCACTCTGGTTCATGATTTCAACGCGCCAGCCAACATTTTCGGCATAGCGTGTGTACATACGAAACAGATCACCTGAAAAGATTGCCGCCTCATCACCGCCGGTGCCCGCACGGATCTCAAGGAAGATGTTGCTGTTATCACTGGGGTCGGTGGGGAGCAGTAAAACTTGCAACTCATGTTGCAGTTGCTCTTTGGCTTTTTCGCCCTCTTTTAACTCATCTGAGGCCATCTCGCGCATATCCGCATCATCATCTTTGAGCATCTGTTTGGCGGACTCAATATCATCCAGCACGCGGTTGTAGCGATTAAACACGTCGATGACCGGTTCCAGCTGGGCGTACTCTTGGGAGAGTGTGCGAAAACGGTTTTGGTTGCCAATGATTTCAGGGTCAGAGAGCAGCGCACCGACCTCTTCGAGGCGCTCGGCGAGGTGTTCGAGTTTGTTATAAATGGATGTTTTCACGGTGCGACTACTTGGTTGGGGTTTTGAGCTCGAACAATGTTCGCGCTGCATTTAGAAGCTCTGCGTTGCCATCATGGCTGGCTTGGCGGATTTGACAAGAGGGGGCGTGAATCAGTTTGTTGGTCAGGCCGTGTGCTAGCTGCTTGATCACCTGCTGGGCATCGGAGCCATTTTTCAATTTAGCGATCGCTTTCTCCAGCTCACCCTGCTGAATGGCCATGGAGCACTCTCGATACTCGCGAATAATGGAGATGGAGTCTAGCGAGCGCAGCCAGCCCATAAAGTGGCTCACCTGCACGTCGATGATCTCTTCAGCCTGCTGGGCCGCCTCTTTGCGGCTATTTAACCCCTCTTGGATAATCTCTTTAAGGTCATCAACGGTGTAGAGGTAAACATCTTCCAGCTCACCGACCTGGCCTTCTATGTCGCGGGGGACCGCGATGTCAACCATCAGCATCGGTTTACGTTTGCGGGCTTTGATGGCGCTCTCTACCGCGCCCTTGCCGAGAATGGGCAGCGGGCTGGCGGTGGAGGAGATAATAATATCGGCTTCAGCCAAGTGGGCAGGGATCTCTTCCAGAGCAATGGCATAACCATCAAACTCCTGAGCAATGGCGTGGGCGCGCTCAACGGTGCGGTTAGCCACAATAATACGGCCCAGGCCATTCTCTTTTAGGTGGCGGGCAACCAGCTCGATGGTCTCACCTGCACCAATCACCATGGCGGTGTGTTTTTCAAAGTTGCTGAAAATCTGCTTGGCTAAACTGACCGCCGCAAACGCGACTGAGACTGGGCTGGATCCGATGGCGGTGTCGGTACGCACCTGTTTAGCTACGTTAAAAGTGTGTTGAAACAGTCGGTTGAGTAAGCGTGCCGTGGTGCTGCAGTCGTTGGCTTTGCTGAAAGTATCTTTTATCTGCCCCAAAATTTGTGGCTCACCCAGCACCAGTGAATCAAGGCCGCTAGCGACTCTGAGCAGGTGGCGCACCGCGTCCTCATTGTGGTGCATGTAGGTGTAGCTATCTATTTGGCCTATCTCCAATCCATGGAAGTTAGCTAGCCAGGTGATTAGTTGCTCATCGTCGAACTGCTCCAACCCGCAGTAGATTTCAGTGCGGTTGCAGGTAGACAGGATGGCCGCCTCATTGACTGCGGGGCAGGCAACAAGGTCTTTAAGTGCCTCGTCAATATGCTCCGCTGAAAAGGCAACTTTTTCGCGGATATCGACGGGTGCTGTTTTGTGGTTGATACCAAAAGCTACGATCGGCATAGATATTTCATGGGTACAGTATGATGAATTATAAAAAGTACAGGGATTGTAATGGTATGGGGGTTTAATACAAGCCCTAATCCTCAGATAGAAGCGTGAGGTGATTTGCAAGATATTGATTGCGCAGTGAAACTAAAAAAATGAGCTACCCCTCGTAGGTTTGGTGACTGTTTTTTGTTTTGCTGTGTAATCAAGAGCTTGTGCTGCCTGCGTGTTTCTATCTGAGGGTTAGGGGCAAGGCTCAGGGTATAATTATGTGTTTTTACTTGGGTTAACGGGTATATTTGCAGCACTATCACCACAATCGAGTGTCTATAGTTTGATTTTAGTATAACGCGGTGATTTTGGAGTAAACGTTAATGAGTAGAGTGTTGATACAGGTTGGTGTTGCCCTGACTATTTTGGCATTAAGCGGCTGTGCAGCCGTTAGCAAGCAAGAAGGGTCAACGGTTGTACCGACCAAGGCGCAGGATGCACACAATCAACCGCTGGCCGACCCTGTGGAGTCAGCGGAGAAACAACAAACGTCGCCATCGGCCTCATTTCCCCCCGGCCTGCTACTCCGTTTGATGACTGCTGAGATTGCAGCGCAACGGGGTGATGCCGGTTTGGCTGCCAGTGAATATATGGACGCTGCCTTTGCCACTCGCGATCTCAAGGTTGTTGAACAGGCGATGCGTTATGCAGCGATGGATAGCGAGGTGGATATGAAAGAGGTGAGTAAGCTCGCCTCACTTTGGGTCGAGTTGGCACCTGATCTATCAACCTCACATCAGGCGTTGGCAATGGTTCAGCTCCAGCGTGGCGATAAAGCGACCGCACTCGAGCAGCTGGAGTACCTGTTGGCCAATTTTGACGCATTTGACTTTAATGTGGTCATTACCCTGCTTTCTCGCCAGAAAAACCAGGCACTGGCACTGGAGGTAATTGAAGAGCTTGCCAGCGTGCGGCCTGATAATGCCGATGCGCACTTCGCTCATGCTCATCTCGCCGCACGTTTTGGCCAGCCTGAAGCTGCATTGCAAGCCAGTCAGCGGGCTGTCGCACTGCGTCCCGATTGGCGAAATGCGATTATGTTACAGGCTCGTCTGTTGCAAACATTGGGCAGGGGGCAAGAGGCTGTCGATTTACTGGAGAGCCACTTGGCGGGTGAAATGAGTGATGATCTCGAGATGAGAAAATTGCTCGCACGCCTGTTATTGCGCAGTGACAAGATTGAGCCAGCCTGGGAGCAGTACCAGATTATTCTGCAACAGCAGCCAAACGACGATGGCAGTCGTTACCTTTACGCTGTTTCATCCTTAGAGTTGGGGAAAAAAGAGCTGGCCACTGAGCAGTTGACTGAGTTGGCCCAGCGAGGCTTGCATCAAGATGATGCGCGCTTTCAGCTGGGTCGAGTATCCGAAGTTGATAAACAGCCCGCTGCGGCAATTGAGTGGTACCGAAGTGTGGCAGGCGGGCAGTTTGTACTCCCCGCGCGTTTAAGGGAGGCGACTCTACTGGCGAAAAAGGGTGATTATGATGCGGCGCTGAGTGTGATGGCTGGGTTAGAAGGTAAAGATGAGCAGCAGCAGTTAAACATTATACTGATAACCGGCGACATCCTATATCGTGCCAAACGTGATCAGCAGGCGATCAAACTCTATGATGAAGCGTTGCAACAACGCCCCAACTCTATTCCGTTACTCTACTCCCGCGCCATGGTGCTGGATAGGTTAGGGGATGTGGCTGCCGCAGAGCAAGCACTGCGCGCCATTCTGGAGCTGGAAAAGGATAATGTCGATGCCCTCAATGCGTTGGGCTACAACTTGGCAAATCGGGGTGTTCAGCTGGCAGAAGCGGAGGGTTATTTACAGCGTGCCATGGAGCTACTCCCTGGTAATGCGGCCATCACCGATAGCATTGGCTGGCTCTATTATCGCTTGGGCGAGCATGAAAAAGCGCTCGCTTACCTGCGTGAAGCACTACAAATTGCAGGCTACGATGCCGAGATTGCAGCCCATCTTGGTGAGGTGTTGTGGGTGCTTGGCAAGCAAGCGCGCGCACGCCATGTGTGGCAAAAAGCGCGGGAGCGCAGCCCGGATCACCCCGTGTTGAATGAAACCATTGAGCGCCTAGACAGATGAAATGCCGTGCGTTGGCAGTGGCGCTGGTTGCGTTGATCGCCAGCGGCTGCGCTACAATACCCTCGCATACACCGCAGTCACTCGACTGGCAACAGCGCGAAGCACAGCTCCAGCAGCTTACTGAGTGGCAACTGGAGGGGCGCTTTGCAATCAGAACAGTGGATGACTCTTGGAGTGGCTCGCTGCATTGGCAGCAAAGAGATAACGCTTATGATATTAACTTTAGTGGGCCATTTGGCCAGGGGGCGACCCGCTTAACGGGTGACTCGTATCACGTCGTGTTAAGCACCTCCGAGGGCGAAATTATTGGCTACCAAGGGCCGGAACAACTGATGTATGAAACCCTGGGTTGGCGGATGCCGATCGCCAGCCTGCAATACTGGGCGGTGGGTTACCCGGATCCGGCCAAAGCGCCGCCTCTGGTCACGCTGGATGAGTTCGATCGCATTGCGACACTGCAACAAGGGGAGTGGCATGTTAGCTACCCCCGTTATCGGTTGTTTCAGCAGACTGAAGTGCCGGGTAAAATTGTCATCAAAAACCACCAGCTGAGCGTGAAATTGGTGATAGACCATTGGCAGCAACCTGAAAAACAGATAAAAACTAACGAATGAATAGCGAAAGCTGGCCCGCTCCGGCCAAATTAAATCTCTTCTTGCATGTTACGGGTCGTCGTGCGGACGGCTACCACGAGCTGCAAACCCTGTTTCAGTTTCTCGACTACGGCGACGAGCTTTGGTTTGAGCTGCGTGATGATGGCGAAATCCATCGAGTCACCGAGCTTGAGGCTATCCCTGAGGCGGATGATCTGATGGTAAAAGCCGCAACACTGCTGCAGCAGCACACACGCTGTGCGGTGGGGGTGGATATTCGTATCGATAAAAAGCTGCCGATGGGCGGTGGCCTTGGTGGCGGCAGTTCGGATGCGGCAACTACCCTGGTTGCACTTAACCACCTGTGGGGTTTAAACCTGAGTACAGATGAGCTGGCAAAGTTGGGTATACAGCTGGGTGCCGATGTGCCGGTCTTTGTGCATGGCTGGGCCGCTTGGGCGGAGGGTGTTGGCGAGAAGCTGACCCCGGTACAGCCCGCAGAACCTTGGTACTTGGTACTGATCCCTGCGAGTCACGTCTCAACCGCCGAAATTTTTAATGATTTTGAGTTGACAAGAGAGAGTGCTTCTATCAAAATGCGCGACTTCTTAGAGGGCAATAGCAGCAATGTCTGTGAGCCAGTGGTTTGCAAACGCTACCCTGAGGTGCGGAAATCCATCGAATGGCTTTCCAAATATGCACCCACTAAGATGACCGGCACGGGTGCCTGTATTTTTGCAAGCTTTGCCCAGGAGGAGGCTGCACAGGGTGTGCTTAAAAAACTTCCTAAAAACTGGCAGGGCTTTGTTGCAAGGGGGATGAATTCTTCCCCGTTATGGTTTAAAATGCAGCGCATCCGATCAGTAGCAGGTCATTAATCAATTATTGGGCTATCGCCAAGCGGTAAGGCACTGGGTTTTGATCCCAGCATTCCCAGGTTCGAATCCTGGTAGCCCAGCCATATTCTTGTATTCCATTTGAGGAAGCAGCAGTGTCAGACAAGCAGATGATTGTCTTTGGTGGAAATGCAAACCCCCAACTGACTGACGCTGTCGTCAAGCATCTTGGAATTCCGTTAGGTAAAGCATCGGTTGGTCAATTCAGCGATGGCGAAGTGATGGTGGAAATCATCGACAACGTCCGCGGAAAAGATGTCTTTATCATTCAGCCAACCTGTGTGCCGACCAACGATAATTTGATGGAGCTTCTGGTGATTGCAGATGCCGTTCATCGTGCCTCTGCATATCGCATTACCGCTGTTATTCCTTACTTTGGTTATTCACGTCAAGATCGTCGGCCACGCTCTGCTCGAGTGCCGATTACCGCAAAACTGATTGCTAATATGATACAAGCGGCGGGTGTTGATCGCGTGTTGACGGTGGACGTACATGCGGATCAAATACAGGGCTTCTTTGATCTGCCGGTTGATAATATTTACGCCTCACCGATTCTACTGAGTGATATCTGGCGTCAAAACTATAAAAACATTGTAGTGGTCTCCCCTGATGTTGGCGGCGTAGTGCGGGCACGAGCCATGGCGAAACTGTTGGATGATTCCGATCTGGCTATTATCGACAAGCGCCGCCCGAAGCCGAATGAAGCTAAAATAATGAACATCATCGGTGAAGTGGCCGACCGCACCTGTATATTAGTCGATGATATGGTTGATACCGCAGGCACCCTGTGCCAAGCGGCTAACGCACTGAAAGAGCGTGGGGCAACACGGGTGATTGCCTATGTCTCGCACCCGGTGCTTTCTGGCCCCGCGATTCAGAATATTGAAAACTCAATGCTGGATGAGTTGGTGGTCACCGACACCATTCCACTGAGTCCAGAAGCGGCAAAGTGTGATCGGGTGCGTCAATTAAGTATTTCCGAACTGCTGGCAGAGACCATTCGTCGCATCAATTTTGAAGAGTCTGTCAGCTCGCTTTTCATGGATTAATAGCTCGGATTGTGGTAAAAAGACCCTCCCCCGAAATGGGGTGAGGGTCTTTTCTGTTTTAAGCTCTCTTTAAACACCGGCTCTGGTCGCGGAGACGGTGTAACAAGCATGGTTCACGCCGTGCGTTCTAATCTAACGATGGAGTTATACATCTAATGAGTAAAGTTGATTTTTCACTGAATGCCACACTACGTACTGACCTGGGGAAAGGAGCGAGCCGCCGCCTACGTCGTACAAATTTAGTGCCTGGCATCATCTACGGTGGCAAAGAAGAGCCTACCTCAATCAGCGTTCTGCACAACGAACTGGCCCGTAAACTACAGGATGAAGCGTTCTATGCGCATATCCTGACCATCAATGTTGAGGGTAAAGAGTGTAAGGCGGTACTGAAAGACCTGCACCGTCACCCTGCACGCGATACCATCTTGCATCTTGACCTTCAGCGCGTCAGCGAAAATGAGGTGATTCACATGCAGGTGCCGATCCACTTCATCAATGAAGAGAGCGCACCGGGTGTTAAAGAGGGCGGCCAAGTTGTGCACGCCAGCACCAGCCTGAATGTTGCGTGCCAAGCAAAATCACTGCCCGAGTTTATTGAGGTCGATGTCTCATCTTTGGAAGTGGGCGGCTCAATTCACCTTTCAGAAATTAGCCTGCCAGAAGGTGTCTCACTGGTTGAGCTGAGCCATGGTGAAGGCCATGACCAGTCAATCGTTAGCATCAAGGCGAAAGGTGGCGCATCAGAAGAAGATGTGGATGCTGCTGCCGACGAAGGTGAAGCCGAGACACCTGCTGCTGAATAATTAACCTCAATTCAAACAGCTAACATCGAAAACCGACATTATGGCACAGATCAATCTCATTGCAGGCTTGGGTAACCCAGGTAGCCAATATGAAATGACACGCCACAATGTCGGTTTTTGGTTTGTAAACCAACTGGCACGAAGCAAAGGCGCATCATTCAAACATGAAAGTAAATTTCATGGCGAAGTCGCCAAGATAAAAATAGAGGGCCAAGATGTCTGGTTGATCAAGCCCCTCACCTATATGAATAGAAGCGGTCAATCGGTCGCCGCGCTGGCTCGTTTCTACAAAATCCCCCCCGAAAATATTTTGGTTGTTCATGATGAACTGGATATACCGACAGGCGCGATTCGTCTGAAAAAAGGGGGAGGGCATGGCGGCCACAATGGCCTGCGTGACACCATTGCCCAGCTGGGTAGTAAAGAGTTTATGCGTCTACGCCTAGGGATAGATCACCCGGGGCACAGCCGTGAAGTAAGTCACTACGTTTTATCCAAACCAAAGCCTGATGAAGCGCGTCTGATGGAGTATGCCATCGACGAAGTTCTGCGCCAGCTACACCTGATTATTCCAGGTGAAATGGGCAAGGCAATGAACCACCTCCACAGCTATAAACCTTAACAGCGAGAGCCATACCATGGGAATTAAATGCGGAATTGTTGGCCTACCCAATGTAGGAAAATCAACACTATTCAATGCATTGACCAGTGCAGAAATTGAAGCGGCAAACTACCCGTTCTGCACCATTGATCCCAATGTCGGTATTGTTCCAGTGCCTGATATTCGGGAACGAAAATTGGCCGCAATCGTCAAGCCCGAGCGGGTTTTATCGACCATGGTAGAGTTTGTGGATATTGCCGGTTTAGTGGAGGGTGCCTCCAAGGGTGAAGGGTTGGGCAATAAGTTTCTGGCTAACATCCGTGAAACCGATGCCATTGCCCACGTTGTTCGCTGTTTCGATGATGACAACGTAGTGCATGTTGCGGGGAAAATTGACCCGCTGAGTGACATTGAAATCATCAATACGGAGTTAGCACTGGCGGATATGGAGACCGTTGATAAAGCCATTTTGCGTGCCACCAAGACCGCTAGAAGTGGCGACAAAGAGGCCAAAGCGCAGTTGGTGGTTTTTGAGAAGGTAAAAGCTCAGTTGGATGAAGGGGATCTGGTGCGCCTATTGCCACTTGAGCCGGAAGAGAAGCTACTGTTGCGCGACCTTCACCTGCTGACAATCAAGCCCACAATGTATATCGCCAATGTGACAGACGATGGTTTTGAGAATAACCCACTGCTGGACAGCGTTGCAAAGCTTGCGCAAGAAGAGGGGGCGGTGGTGGTGGCTGTTTGTGCCGCAATAGAAGCCGAACTCTCACAGCTAGAAGATGATGATAAAAAAGAGTTTTTAGATGACTTAGGCATAGAAGAGCCAGGGCTGGATCGGGTGATTCATGCTGCATACGACTTGCTTGGCTTGCAGACCTACTTCACCGCCGGAGTCAAAGAGGTGCGTGCCTGGACAGTAAAAGTGGGTGCTACCGCTCCCCAGGCCGCTGGCGTTATCCATACCGACTTCGAAAAGGGCTTCATCCGTGCCGAAGTGACCGCCTACGAAGATTTCATCCACTTTAATGGCGAGTCGGGTGCCAAGGAGGCTGGAAAGCTGCGCTTAGAAGGAAAAGAGTACATCGTGCAGGATGGCGATGTGATGCACTTTCGCTTTAATGTCTAAAATTTATCGATTTTTCTCTGTTAAGCATTGACATAAGCACTCGATAAATAGAGAATACGCGCTTCTTGAAACGGCTATATAGCTCAGCTGGTTAGAGCACATCACTCATAATGATGGGGTCCCTAGTTCGAATCTAGGTATAGCCACCATATTTTTTATCGCGACTTTTGCAGAGTGCAAAAGAGTCGTGATGACCATCCAAAATCAACACTGAGCACTTACTGCTTGAGTGTTCGCCTTAGTTACCTCATTATCTGAATAACCAACAGCCTCATAGAGTCAGGCCTTTGTGGGTTTTACCGCCCCATATCGCCTATCTGCTTGGGCTTGGTCGACAAATTAGAAGCGAAGCCATGAAACATATCAAACTGCGCCAACAGCTCATTGACACGGCTTTGGCGATGAATGCGAGCGGGATCAACCAAGGAGCTTCCGGCAATATCAGCCTGCGCGTTGAAGGTGGATTCCTAATCACCCCATCTGCACTCCCCTACGACCAATATCAGTGTGAAGATATCGTTTTTATGAGCCAGTCGGGTGAGGCAAAAGGCATACGCAAACCCTCAAGCGAGTGGCGCTTTCATAAAGATATTTACCTTAATCGCAAAGATGCCAGTGCCGTGTTACACGCCCACTCACCCTCATGCACCACTTTAGCCTGCCTGAACATGAAAATACCCGCCTTTCACTACATGGTTGCGATTGCCGGCGGTAATGATATTCGCTGCGCACCCTACGCCACCTTTGGTACACAAACATTATCAGACCATATCCTTGCGGCTCTTAAAGGGCGCAAAGCTTGCCTGCTTGCGAACCACGGCATGCTCTGCCTAGAACAAGACCTAAGCAAAGCCCTTTCACTCGCCATTGAAGTAGAAAACCTCGCCCATATCTATAATCAGACCTTGCAAATCGGCACACCACAGTTACTTGACGAGCATGAAATGGCGAGGGTATTAGAAAAATTTGAAGATTATCGAGCTATCGTTTGATTATGTACTGTATTGCTAGAATTTAAATTCGGTTGATACCCAGCCCATGACCGGCAACACTCCTTCATCACCAAGCAATGGCGCTACAAAACAGTTTCGGGTGTTGATTTTCTGTGGCGTTTGCTGCAACACGTGTTGCC
>JALSJH010000031.1 GCA_026989455.1 Chromatiales bacterium
CTATAACGCTCGTTAATCGGAAAACGCGCAAGCGCCTGCGGGTTACTCTTGGCCGATATTGCCCCGGAGTGCTGGCCAATGCCGTAATAACCCAGTGATTTAACAATTGTCATCAGCTCGATGGAGTACTCACCATAGGGGTAGGCAAACAGCATCGGCGCTTCACCCAGCTCACCTATTAACCGCTGCTGAGCGTACGCTATCTCACCCTTGATACGCAGTTGGTAGCCACTCTCTGTCTCGCCCTCCAAATAACGCACCATATAGGCGTGACTTTTACTATGGTTAGCAACCGTCACACCCGCCGCTTTCACCTCACGTAGCTGCGACCAACTCATATAACGGCTAAGCTTCTGGTCAACTGGGTCTGTCGCCACGAACACGGTGAAAGGAAGCTCTCTCGCCTGCAATCGCGGAAACGCCTCTGTATAGACAGAGAGGTAAGCATCATCAAATGTGATGGCAATGGTCCGCTCAGGTAACACTCCACCACTGTACAGCTGTGTCAATATTCTCGACAGTGGCCACACATTGAAGTCATGCTGCTGTAGATAATCGAGCTGCCGCTCGAATTGCGCAATGGTTACATTAGTACTGGGCACGTCATCCTCTCCCACCCGATGGTAGGTCAGCACCACCGCGCTACTTGCCCATAATGGAGCAGTGAGAGTAAAGGAGAGAAGAGAAGCTAAGGCGACTGAGGAGATTTTCATAGCAACAACCCAATTCAATTGTGCAGGCAGGTGATAAAACAAAAAAGGCGGCCAGAGGCCGCCTTTTTTACTTTAAACCGAGCCAGCTAAAAATTAACGGCCACGATTTTCCAGCATTTCATGAATCATTGGCGTTAGAATCAACTCCATTGCAAAGCCCATCTTGCCACCCGGCACTACTAAGGTATTCGGACGTGACATAAATGAGTCATGAATCATGCTCTGGAGATATTGGAAGTCAACTGAGCGGTGATCACGGAAACGGATAACAATCATCGACTCATCTGGCGTTGGAATATCACGGGCAATAAAAGGATTTGAGGTATCAACCGTTGGCACACGCTGGAAGTTGATATGCGTGCGTGAGAACTGCGGCGTAACATAGTGTGTATAGTCCGGCATACGGCGCAGAATGGTGTCATTCACCGCCTCAACGGAGTAGCCACGCTGTGCGGTATCGCGATGGATTTTCTGAATCCACTCAAGATTAACAATCGGTACAACACCAATCAGCATATCGACAAAGCGTGCGGCATTGACATCACCATCAACAACGCCACCGTGCAACCCCTCATAAAAGAGTAGGTCTGAACCTTCGGGGATATCTTCCCAAGGGGTGAAAGTACCAGCGGCCTGTCCATACGGCTCAGCCTCTTCATCGTTGTGCAGGTAGTAACGCTTTTTCCCTGCACCGGTCTCACCGTATACTTTAAACAGCTCTTCGATCTTGTCGAATTCGTTGCCTTCCGCACCAAAGTGACTCAGAACACGACCCTCTTCCTGGGCCTTTGCAAGCTCCTCTTTCATTTGCACGCGGTCATAACGGTGAAAACTATCACCCTCAACCACTACCGGGTTGACCCCTTCGCGACGAAAGATGTGCTCAAAAGCATTTTTTACGGTTGAAGTACCGGCACCTGAAGAGCCGGTTACAGCGATAACTGGATGTTTGGCAGACATAGAGTCTCTCCCTTAAACAATATTAAAAAGCAAAATCTGTGTGGTGTTTTATTGCTAACGACCGATATTAGCACACACCAGAATCCGGCTATTCTACCATAATTTTACAAATAAAAAATAGCCAATAAATCATAGCGTTACAATCAATCTACGCGGAATCCGAGTCACTTTCTTCAACAGGAACCGCGTAACCACACTCTTTTTGCGGACAAATCTTTTCAGCACCCTTCCGCTTGGTAGTTTTAAGCGTCAATATAGGCCAGCCGCAATCTGGACAAGCCTCGTTCACAGGCTCATTCCATACCGCATACTTACAGTCCGGATAACTGGAGCAGGAGTAGAAGATTTTGCCGTAGCGCGATTTACGCATCAGCATCTGCCCCTTACCACACTCCGGACAGGCGACCCCAGTCTCAGCGGGTTTTTCGATAGGCTCTAGGTGTTTACACTTTGGATAGGCACTACAACCAATAAACTTCCCATAGCGTCCTTGGCGTATAAAAAGAGGCGCGTCACAACTTGGACAGGTTCGTCCCTCAACCACTTCGGGTGTATTCCCACCCTCTTCACCATCAAGGCTACGAGTGTAATCACACTCAGGGTATCCGCTACAACCAATAAAAGTACCTCTACGCCCAAGGCGCTTGCTGAGTGGTTTACCACACTTGGGGCACTTTTCATCCAACTCTTCCTGGGTAACATCCTTACGACTGACCGACTGCTCTTTATCGTCCACCAGCGCCTTGAATGGCCCCCAGAAGCTTTTCATTAACGGGATCCACTCCTTCTCCCCCCGCGAGACCTCATCCAGCTCATCTTCAAGTTTTGCGGTGAAATTGTAATCAACATATTGAGTGAAATGTTCAGTCAAAAACTTATTAACAACCCGACCAACATCGGTGGGCGTGAAACGGCGTTTTTCTAGGTCAACATACTCACGGGAGGTGAGCGTTGAAATAATACTGGCGTAGGTCGAGGGGCGACCTATGCCATGCTCTTCCAATGTTTTAACCAAGCTCGCCTCAGTATAGCGAGGGGGTGGCTCGGTGAAATGCTGCTCGGCTCTAATTTCATTCAATTCGACCGTATCACCCTCTTTCATTGGCGGCAGTAAACGCTCATCACCCGAACCCGCTTTAGCGTCATCGACACTCTCTTGATAAACCGCCATGAAACCTGGCTTGGCAATGGTCGACCCGGTGGCGCGAAATAGATTTTCTGGCGCTCCCGCCATCAAATCGATACCGACCGTATGGATGGTGGCATGTACCATCTGAGAGGCGATCGAACGCTTCCAGATAAGGTCATACAGGCGCGCTTGATCCTTGCTTAAGGCTCCTTTTATCTTTTCAGGGCGCAGATAGGCGCTGGTTGGTCGAATCGCCTCGTGTGCCTCTTGGGCATTCTTCGCCTTGGTTTTAAACATGCGAGGCTTTTCTGGCAGGTTTTCTGCGCCGTAACGCTCACTGATAAGCGCCCGAATATCGGCCAATGCATCTTGAGAGAGCGTTACCGAATCGGTACGCATGTAAGTGATCAAGCCAACGGTTTCACCATCAACTTCAATTCCCTCATAGAGCTGCTGGGCGGTACGCATGGTGCGTTGCGTAGAGAAGCCTAACTTACGAGAGGCCTCTTGTTGCAGCGTTGAGGTGGTAAAGGGTGCGGCGGGATTACGCTTGCGCTGCTTCTTATCCACATTGGTAACGGTCAACTTTCCAGCAGAAGCAGAAATCAGATCGGCACGCACCGCGTTCGCCTGCTCTGTCTCGGTAATACTGAATTGGGAGAGCTTGTCACCTTGGTAGCGAGCCAGCTTGGCAGAAAAATCGGGGGTATCTGCTTCAATACTCCAGTATTCGCGGGATTGAAACTTTTCAATCTCCAGCTCACGCTCAACGATCATACGCAGTGCCGGGCTCTGAACCCGACCAGCAGAGAGGCCTCTGCGTATTTTTTTCCACAAAAGAGGCGAGAGGTTAAAGCCGACCAGATAGTCCAACGCACGGCGGCTCTGCTGCGCATTTACCAGGTCCATAGAGAGTTCGCGGGGATGCTCTATCGCCTCTTGAATGGCGCGCTTTGTAATCTCATGAAAAACCACCCGCGCACATTTTTTCCCTTTTAGCGCACCCTCTTTCTCCAACAGGTCATACAAGTGCCAAGATATCGCTTCACCCTCGCGATCCGGATCCGTTGCCAGCAACAGGGTGTCTGCCTTTTTCATCGCTTTGCGAATAGCATCAACATGCCGCTGGTTTTTTTCAATAACCTGATACTTCATGGTGAAGTTTTCAGTGTCTACCGCGCCCTCTTTGGGCAGGAGATCGCGCACGTGCCCATAAGAGGCAAGCACGTAATAATCTTTACCAAGGTACTTATTGATTGTCTTCGCTTTGGCTGGCGATTCGACGATAACGAGTTTTGAGGCCATAAGTTAGGTTGTGATTCTTTGTAGGAGATGTACGCTGCCAGATGTTGGCAGCACTAAGGGTATCGGGCGTTCAAAATAATACGAAAAGAGACCTAGTGTACGGCGCTCTCATTTTCCTGAAAGACAATGTTTTCCATCCACGCAAACTCAGCCTCTTGTCCAGGCCGATTGTAGAGTACCAGCATCACAATCCATTTCACTTGATCAAGCTCAATTTCATCGCTCTCCAGCGCCATGATGCGATCCAGCACCAGCTCTCGCGAAATAGCATCTAGAATGCCAAACGCTTCCATTGAGATAAGAAAGCCCTGGCAGCTCAAATCAAGCCGCGAACACTCGTAACTGCTAAAAATGCGAGTCGCTTGACCAGGGCGCTTTGGTAACGATGGACTAATACCCTCCAGATCACTCAAACCCTCTAACCAGCAGAATGCCTTATGGATTTGCTGCGGCTCAAAACCGGCTTCAGCCAGCTCATCCTGCAACGTCTCCTGATCGGCTTCCGGGCCGTCACTTTCCAGGTGGTTTTCAAAAAGGTAGATAAGGATATCCAGTACATTTTCTTTCATTTAGTCACCTTTTCGGGAAGCTTGTAATAGCGCCCCGCGGAGGATACAACAAGGTCATTTAACTCTAGCTGTATCAGCATGGAGGAAATTTGTTCCGCCGTCAATCCACAGCGTGTAATCAATTCGTCCACTGAAATAGGGTCATCACCAATATTTTTTAAAAGCAGCGCCAGCGGCTCATCCAACCGTACATTTAAGGCACTCTCTGAGGGTTCGGTTTTTGATGATAAAAAGGGTGATAGCTGCACATTGAGCTCTTGCAAAATATCCGATAGCGACTCAACCAGCTTTGCCCCATCACGCAGTAGCTGGTGACACCCTTTGCTCATCGGGTTATGAATTGAACCCGGTATTGCAAACACCTCGCGGCCCTGCTCTGCCCCTAGGCGCGCACTAATCAGTGAGCCACTTGCCAAACTAGCCTCAACCACCAGCACGCCGAGTGACAAACCACTAATAATACGATTGCGGCGGGGGAAGTTCCCAGGGTTGGGGGTAGTGCCCAGCGGAAACTCTGAAACCACCACACCTGACTCAACAATTTGTCGTGCTAAAGCGTGATTACTGCGCGGGTAGAGAATATCCAGACCGGTGCCGGTGACCGCAATCGTCTGCCCCTGTGAGCTGAGCGCCCCTTTGTGTGCCTCTGCATCGACACCCATTGCTAGACCACTCGTAATAACCAAACCCGCCTGACTTAATGCATATGCAAAGTTATACGCGTTTTGCTGGCCCTGTGGCGTGGGGTTTCGACTCCCCACAATGGCTATCTGGGGGTCTCTCAGCAGAGAGATATCCCCCTTGGCAAACAACAGGGGCGGGGGGTCAGCAATCTGCTTTAAGAGCAGCGGATAATCGGGGCTACTGAGGGGGATAATATGGCAAGCTGGCTGCTCTGCCCATAAAAGAGCCCGCTCAGTACGTTTCCAGTCAGGGGTTTTTATATAAGTTTGGGCACGCTGTGGGAGCTTTGACAACAGCTCATCATGACCTCCATCAAACAATCTTTTTGGGGTATCAATGCGTTCTAGTATCGCTCTGTAGCGGCGCGGCCCTATTGTAGGTGTGTGCAGCAACTCCAGCCAGTACTTAATCTCATCCATGAGCTATTTTCCTGCTTGGGAAGAATCTGATTAAGCCTAGGTGAAACACTCATGACTTGATCAGAGCTTCCTTAGGTCAAAGGCTAGAAAACGTCATTCATCACCTTGTCATTTACATACATCTCTCGATAAGCATTCATAATCAGTGCGTAGCTGGTGTTTTCAAAAACACGAAACACCATCGCCACACCGGCCAAAGCATCGGGCAGTATAACCTCTTCTCTCTCTTCGCTACGCTGGTCAACCACCTTGCGGCCATGCTGCCAGACAGACAGCGTGTGACCCGGCACAACACCATCAACTTCACCAAGGCTTAACACCACTATCTGATACTGCCCAATACGTTCAATTCCATCCAGAAGACCAATAATATGCCCCTCCATCAACTCGTCTGGTGCACGAGGGTTGAGCTGATCCAGTGTTGGTTGAGGAACAAAAGGTAACAGCTGATCACCATTCAAAACCTCACGATCAGACTCAACCACTCGCAAGGTCGAAGGATCATCAGCCACTAGCAATTGAGCCATGCCAACGTAGGTTGCCTGATACCCCAGCACCTGCTCTGGATCATCCGGATCGGAATAGGCCTCCCCGGTACGATAAATAATATACTCTTTGGAGTCTTCCATAGATAAATTGCGCGCAAAGATTGTACTGCCTTCACCAGCAATCAGCCGCCCTTCGCCATTTTCCAATATATAGCCTGAATAGCCCAACTCCTGATCACTAATCACGTAGGACTTAGAGAGAAAAGGCTTGATTGTATCCATGGGGATCGCCGGAACCGATTGTGCCGCATTGGCCTCGGTATAGATTTGCGGGGATAGCCTGACCACTTGGTCGCTCATTCGCTCCATTCTAAACACCGGCTTACCATCTTGATAAGTAAGATAAATAACATCCCCGGGATAGATCAGGTGAGGGTTTTTAATTTCAGGATTATGCTTCCAAACTTGGGGCCAGCGCCATGGATCGCGTAAAAACTTCCCAGCGATACCCCAAAGAGTGTCACCCTTTACAACGGTATAATGGTCGGGGTGGTCGGGATTAATGACCACATCTTGAGCGACTGCACTCATTGTAAATAGGAGCATCGAAACGGCAATCAACAGCGTTTTCATGACCATAGTCAATCCTTGTTAATTTGAAAAATAACATCGAGTGTAGCCGATGCCTCATTATATCTCTAGTAACTCTGTTCTTCATTTAGATCTGGAGCCTATCGGTCTTTCAAGGCTCACTCACAAACACACCCACTGTTTCGGCCATTTCACAGTTAAAATTAGCACCGACTGGTTTGTCTGCCCATCATCCCTTATAATCTTGCATAACACTAATATATCATATGGTTAAATCATGGCACTGTTAGAGATCCTGACCATCCCCGATCCTCGGCTTCACAAAGTGGCTAAACCCGTGGTGGCAATAACCCCCAAAATATTGAACCTACTGGATGATATGCTGGCAACCATGTACCAGGCTCCCGGCATTGGTTTGGCGGCCACACAGGTCAACATCCACCTGCGTATTGTGGTCATCGACATTTCAGAGGAGAAAAACCAGCCTCTGATACTGATCAATCCTGAAATTATTACCCATGATGGCTTAATGGTAAATGAAGAGGGATGCCTCTCTGTCCCTGAGGTTTATGAAAATGTCGAGCGCGCAGAAAACATCACCGTAACAGCACGCAACCGTAACGATGAAGAGATACAGCTTGATGCAGACGGCCTGCTCTCAATTTGCATACAACACGAGATAGACCACCTCAATGGCAAAGTTTTCATTGACCACATATCGCCACTCAAACGCCGGCGCATTAAAAAGAAGCTAGAAAAAATAAAGAGGCAACCGCTCTGAAAATCATCTTTGCCGGCACCCCCGATTTTGCAGCCACCACCCTTGATGCACTCCTTGGGTCTGAGCATGAAATTTGTGCCGTCTACACTCAACCCGACCGACCCGCTGGCAGAGGCCGTAAGCTCACGCCATCCCCGGTTAAACAGCGGGCGATCCAACATCAGCTTCCCGTTTTTCAACCCTTGACGTTGCGCGATGAGACGGCTCAGCAACAACTTGCTGCACTGGAAGCCGACATAATGGTGGTAGTTGCCTATGGGCTGATTCTCCCTCAAGCCGTACTGGACACCCCCCTACACGGCTGCCTCAATATTCACGCATCACTTTTACCCCGCTGGCGCGGCGCCGCCCCCATCCAGCGCGCCATTGAAGCGGGAGATAGTGAAACGGGCGTCACCATTATGCAGATGGATGCTGGTCTCGACACCGGCGACATGCTCTTGGCCACACCCTGCCCCATTCAGGATGATGATAGCGCACAAACACTGCATGACCGGCTGGCCAAAATAGGGTCTGAAGCACTGCTAACGGTGCTGCAACAAATTAAAAGTGGCACTCTTTCACCCATTGCCCAAGAGAATAACCTAGCCAACTACGCCAAAAAAATGGAGAAACATGAAGCCGAAATTGATTGGCAACAGGATGCCCCGCAGCTGTCACGACGAATTCGCGCGTTCAACCCCTGGCCCGTCTGCTTCACATGGCTAGATGGCAAATCTTTGCGTATTTTAACCGCCCAACCCTTAGCCCAAACTAGCCATGCCGAGCCTGGCACCGTTATCAAGGAGGGGGAAGAGGGCATTGAGGTTGCTTGTGGCGCGGGAGTGCTGCGCCTCACAAAAATACAGCTCGCGGGAAAACGCGCCACCTCGGCCGCAGAGTTCATACGTGGCCGATCACTACTGGGCAAGCTACTGGGGCAAAAAGAATGAATAATGTACGCGCACTCGCTGCCAAAACCGTGCAAGATGTTGCCTACCGGGGGCGCTCGCTCGCCACTCAACTCCCGCCCATCCTGGCGCAGTGCAAACCGCGAGACAAAAGTTTACTACAAGCACTCTGTTATGGCGCACTGCGCTACCACTTTCGCCTCAAAAAACTACTACAGCTACAGATGAGCAAACCCCTTAAAACAAAAGATAGCGACATCGAAAGTCTACTCATTGTAGGACTCTACCAACTACTCTATATGCGCACCCCAGGACATGCCGCCGTCTCGGAGGCGGTCACCGCAACTCAGGCGTTAAAAAAGGGCTGGGCCAAAGGGCTAGTGAATGGCGTATTACGCAACTGCCAGCGCAATCTCGACACACTGCAGGCTCAAGCAGACACACACTACAGCAGCCAATACTCCCACCCTGACTGGCTGATTAAAAAACTCCAGCAGGCGTGGCCAGAGCAGTGGCAAGATATCCTCGAGGAGAATAATCAGCACCCGCCGATGACCCTGCGCATCAATGCACAACACCACACCCCCGAAAGCTACCAGCAGCAGCTACTTAAACTGCAAATCGACTCAACACCACACCCCCATAGCCCCAGTGCACTGACCTTGGCAGAGCCTCAAGATGTCACACAACTCCCCGGCTTTGCTGAGGGCTGGTTTTCAGTGCAAGATGGTGCGGCACAACTGGCAGCACCGTTACTGGACGCGCAAGCGGGTGAGCGAATACTCGATGCCTGCGCAGCACCCGGGGGGAAGAGTTGCCACATATTAGAGCGCCAACCCCAGCTGAAAGAGCTGGTTGCCATCGATAGCGATGCTACTCGCCTCGCACGGGTAGAGGAGAATCTGCAACGGCTTAAACTCAGCGCAACACTCCATTGCACCGATGCCGGTGACCCATCCAGCGAGTGGAACGGTGAGCAGTTTGAACGCATTTTGCTCGACGCACCCTGCTCAGCCACCGGCGTTATTCGCCGCCATCCGGATATAAAACTGCTGCGCAAAGAGAGTGATATTGATGAGTTAGCGCGGGTACAACAACATATTCTAGAAGCACTCTGGCCACTTCTGAAAGTGGGTGGCCGTCTGCTCTATGCCACCTGCTCACTTCTGCCAAAAGAGAACAGTGAGCAACTTAGCCAGTTTTTAGCTAGTCACCCCGAAGCGCAAGAGCATATCATCACCGCTAACTGGGGAATCCGCTGCACGGTTGGGCGCCAAATTCTAACCGGAGAAGCGGGGATGGATGGTTTCTATTACGGCTGTATCGAGAAAATCGCTTGAAACGAAAGCAGCCAACAATAACCGCTTACCTGCTGCCGCTACTGTTGCTGCTCTGCTATCAGCCGGTGTTCGCTGAAAAGTTTGAAATAGTGGAGGCACACATCTCACTGCAAAATGAGATCTACCATCTCAGCAGTACCATCCGCTACCCACTGGATACGGAGTTAACCACCGCACTGCACCGTGGCGTTGTTCTGCCCATTAAAGTGATCGTGGAGGTGTATCTACCTCGGAGCTACCTCCCAGATACCGAAATCGCCTTCTTGAAACAGCGCTATGAGCTGCGCTTTCACGCGCTAACACGGCAATATATCGTCACCAACCACAACAGCGGAGCCAGTACCAGCTACCGCTCACTCGCCCTTGCGCTACAGCATCTGGGAGAGATCAACAACCTGCCGATCATTGATAAAAACCTGCTGACAGAAGGCGTTGAATACCGGGTGCGGGTGCGTGCCGCTATCAACACCGGTCTACTCGCCATACCCTTAAAACTCACCTCCTACTTTTACGGCCCTTGGCGCAGTGAGAGCGCGTGGTGGGATATGCCGCTCTAGGCCCCTGCTATGCGCCCATCAACAACCCGCTTGAATAAAATACGGCGCTATCTTAAAGCACGCCCACTACTCAGCCTGTTGCCGGTTTTTTTGCTGTTTCTTATCATGCTCTCTTCACTGGCACTGCTCAGTGATGCCACCCAAAACTCGGCCCGCTTTGAGCGACAATACCTCCAACTACTAGCGATCAATATTGTTGGAACACTGATTTTCATCACCCTCATTAGCTTCCGTATTACCCATTTCATCCATGACTTTCGAAACAATGCCATTGGCTCACGGCTGGCGCTACGCCTAGTGACCATGTTCCTTCTGATATCGATTGTGCCGGTAAGTGCCGTCTATTACTTCTCGCTGCAATTTATTGAAAAGGGTATCGATAGCTGGTTCGATGTGCGCATTGAGCAAGCGCTGCAAGATGCGCTGGAGTTGAGTCGCCACTCACTGGACCTGCGGATTAAACAGCTGATCGATGAGACATCGACCGTCGTCAAAGAGCTGCAAAGCACCAAGCAGCATCATGCTTCGCAACTGGCTAGACTGCACCGGGAAAATGAGAGCACTGAACTGACCCTAATGAGTGCAACGGGCCGCATCATCGCCAGTAGCACGCTAGAGAGCACCGACATACTGCCGCAAAAACCTAATGATGCCATCCTGATGCAGGTGCGGCATGGTTACAACTATGTTGGCCTAGAGCCAAACCAGGATGAGCAGTTAACTATTCGCATCGTAAGCCTGATCGAAAACGATGCCACACTGGGTGAACCCCAAATTCTACAGGCACTCTACACCGTCCCCCAGCGCATCGGCGCCCTGCTCGACAGCGTTAACGACTCCTTCGCCTATTACAATGAGATGGTCTATTTGCGGGAGCCGCTCAAAAACAGCTTCACCCTCACCCTCTCACTGGTACTGCTACTCACCCTCCTAACTGCGGTGTGGGTTGCCCTCTTCTCCAGTCAGCGACTGGTTGAGCCGATTCGAGTGCTGGCACGGGGCACTCGCGCAGTCGCTGCGGGAGACTATAACCAGCAGCTTCCCCTAACCAGTTATGATGAGTTTGGCTCACTGGTCAACTCATTCAATGATATGACCCGTAAAATTGCCCAAGCGCGAGATGATGTAAGCCGCAGCCAGCAACAAATTGAAAGAGAGCGCGCCTATCTTGGCGCTGTACTCGGCGGACTCACCTCTGGTGTCTTGACCCTCGATCATCGTTACAAAGTGCGTACCGTCAACACCACAGCCCGACAAATTCTTGAGATAGACTTTGAACCACTCATGGGCAAGCAGATCGCACTACTGGGCAAACTGAATGAACACCTACAGGATTTCAGCAGCAACATCCTGCAACAATTTGAACAGCAGGGTCATGACTGGCAAACTCAGATCATCATCTTCACCCCCCATGGGCGTAAAGTCGTCATGTGCCACGGCACCCGTCTTGCCGAGCGTCGGCAAGGGGTCTCCGGCTATGTATTGGTCATCGATGACATTACCAACCTGCTACAGGTACAGCGCGATGCCGCTTGGTCAGAGGTGGCCCGTCGACTCGCCCACGAGATAAAAAACCCGCTCACACCTATTCAGCTTGCAGCAGAGCGGATGCGCCACCGTTACCTGGAGACACTCTCCATCACCGATGGACAACTACTGGATAGGTCCACCCACACCATCATCCAACAGGTTCAAGCCATGGAGGAGATGGTAAAAGCTTTCAGTGACTACGCCTACACACCCAAGCTTCAACTGACCAAATTCAACCTGAACCAACTCATTGATGAAGTAGTCGAGCTCTACCGGGGCGATAGAAAAATCACCTTTAAACAGCAGCTAGATCCGAAGCTTGGTGAGCTTCTGGGCGATAAAGGTCGACTGCGCCAACTGCTACACAACCTCATCAAAAATAGTGTTGAAGCGGTCAGCCAACAAGAAAATGGCCAAGTCACCCTCACCACCACACTGCATGGAAAGCACCCCAACGGCCATATTGAACTCTGCGTCGATGACAACGGCCCGGGCATTTCAGAGTCACTGCTGGAGCAACTTTTCGACCCCTATATCACCAGCAAACCCAAGGGCACCGGACTCGGCTTGGCGATTGTCAAAAAGATTATCGAAGAGCATGGCGGTATCATAACGGCCCACAACCGCCCGCACGGGGGGACTCACATGGCATTGCGCCTACCACTGCAATACAATACCCCACTGCCCGAACAGCCAAAACAACCACAACCCCCTACCCCGCGGGAGAGCGAATGAAACAGCCCTACATATTGGTCGTCGATGATGAGCCTGACATTCGCCAGCTGATCCAAGAGATCCTTCAGGATGAGGGGTACCAAGTTGCGGTCGCCAAAGATGGCGAAGATGCTCACACACAAATTCACAACCGAACACCCAGCCTGATCCTACTGGATATCTGGATGCCAGGAGTTGATGGCATCACCCTCTACAAGCAGCTGCTGGCCGAAGGGTGCCAAGCACCGGTAATTTTCATGTCCGGCCATGGCACCGTTGAGACCGCAGTAGAAGCCACTCGCCTAGGTGCAGATACATTCCTAGAAAAACCACTCTCAATGGGTCGCCTGTTACCCGCCGTAGAGCGCGCACTTTCAGCATCACAATCTGCCCAAACTACCCCCCCCAACACCCACAAACATCAATCCGCAAGTCAGCTGATCGGCAAAAGCCAAACCATGCAACAGCTCAGGGAGCAGCTTGCCCATATTGCCCGATTTTCACTGCCGGTATTGATAGAGGGAGAGGCGGGCACCGGCAAAGCATTCAGCGCACGCTACCTGCATCATAATGGCTCGCAGTGTGATGGCCCCTTTGTAGAGTGCCACCTCGCAGCACTACCCATTCAGGCGATGATAAGCACCCTTTTCGGCAAAGAGGAGGATGGCAAAATAACCCAAGGCAAGGTTGAGCAAGCCAATGGAGGCACCCTCTATATCACTAACATTGAGCAGCTTCCCCTAGAGCAGCAGGATTATCTGATCGGCTATCTAAAGAGCGGCGAATATTTCCGCCAAGGGGGCAGCACCCCGCTTAAGTCGGCGTGTCGCCTCATCTGCACCTCAACCCGCGACCTGCCTGCACTGATCGGTGAGGGCCATTTTCGCAATGATCTCTACCACCTACTAAAAAGCGCCTCCATCCACACCCCGGCACTACGGGAGCACAGTGAAGATATTCCAGAGCTACTCACCCACTTTGTTGATCACTTTGTTGAAAAAGAGAAGCTCCCCTATCGCCACTTTGGCTTACCACTACAAAACCAACTGCGCAACTACCACTGGCCGGGCAACATCAAAGAGCTCAACAACATCATACGCCAGCTGCTAATCACTGGCGCAGAGCCAGAGGTGAAACTTGAAGAGCTGAACGGACTGCTGCATACAGAGAGGGTAAAATCTGCACCCTCTGGCTACGACAAACTGTTCTCCCTGCCCCTGCGCGAAGCACGGGAAGCCTTTGAACGCCGCTACTTTATGCACCAAATGGAGCAACAAAATGGCATTGTCGGAAAAGTTGCCAAAGCATCCGGCGTAGAGCGCACACACCTGTACCGCAAATTACGTGCACTGGGCATCGAGTTTAAATCGGGAAAGTAACTACATAGCGTGTTTATGCGCTATAGAGGCCCTGATTAAGTCTGGATAAATTTAGGCTGAGAGAAAATCGCTCTCACTTTGTTCCGAAATGCGCAGTAATAGTCGCTCTATTGGTGCAATTTTCGGGATAAATGAGGGCGATTTCAGCCAGCATAAAACATTCATGACTTGATCAGAGCCTCCCTATGTAGTTACACAGAAAAATGAGCAGTGGCGCAGCACGTGATTCGCTGTACACTAGTAAAAACCTAATTAAAAAAATAATACGCCATGAAAATCATCATTTTGGGTGCTGGCCAGGTTGGCTCCTCCGTCGCAGAAAACCTGGTTCACGAGGCCAATGACATCACCGTGGTGGATACCGATGTCAACCGTCTAGCGCTACTGCAAGATCGGCTCGACATTCGCACCATCGAAGGGCAAGCCTCTCACCCGCAAACACTTGAGCGAGCGGGCGCTGAAGATGCCGACATGATCCTCGCCGTCACCAACAGCGATGAGATCAATATGGTTGCCTGCCAGGTGGCCTATACGCTATTCCACACTCCAACAAAAATTGCCCGCGTCCGCGCCGTAGAGTACCTCGCCTACCCCAAGCTCTTTAACCAAGAAGCGCTGCCGATTGATGTATTGATCAGCCCTGAACAGCTGGTGACAGACCATATCCAGCGCCTGATCGAACTCCCAGGTGCGCTGCAAGTACTCGACTTTGCCGGTGGAAAAGTACAACTGGTGGCGGTACGCGCCTACCATGACGGGCCACTGGTAGGCCACGCACTCAGCACACTGCGCGAACATATGCCCAAAGTGGAGACCCGTGTGGCGGCCATTTTCCGTCACGGAATACCGATACCGCCCCATGGCGATACCGTGATTGATGTCGATGATGAGGTTTTTTTTATCGCCGCACGCAAAGATATTCGTGCGGTGATGGCAGAGCTGCGAAATATTGATGAAAAGATCAAGCGCGTCATTATTGCCGGTGGTGGAAATATCGGTAAACGACTGGCAAAAGCACTTGAAAAGAGCTGTCGGGTGAAGCTGATTGACCACAACCGCGAACGCACCGAAATGATCGCCGCTGAACTCAAAAAAACCATGGTACTGTTTGGTGATGCCGCAGATGAAGAGCTACTGCTGGATGAAAACATCGAAAACACCGGTGTCTTCTGCGCCCTCACCAACGATGATGAAGCCAATATCCTCTCCGCGATGCTGGCCAAACGCCTCGGCGCACGCAAAGTCATGGCACTGATTAATCGCAGCTCCTATGTCGACCTGATGCAGAATGGCACCATCGACATCGCCATCTCACCACAGCAGGCGATGATCGGCAGCCTACTGGCTCACGTGCGTCGGGGTGATGTGGTCGCCGTGCACTCACTGCGCCGAGGTGCTGCCGAAGCGATCGAAGCCGTTGCCCATGGTGACCGCAGCTCATCCAGCGTAGTTGGCCACGCCATCGAAGAGATTACACTACCCCACGGCACCACCATTGCCGCCATCGTGCGCGGTGAAACCGTACTGATCGCCCATCACGACACCGTTATCGAATCCGGCGACCATGTTATTCTCTTCCTGGTGGATAAAAAATATGTACCCGCCGTGGAAAAACTGTTCCAGGTTGGCATCACCTTCCTGTAAAAAAGGGCAGCAAAGCAATGCAATTCGCCACAATCCAGCGCATCATCGGCATGTTGTTGATGATTTTCAGCGTCACCACCCTGCCCCCCATGGTGGTCTCAATCATCTATAATGATGGCAACCTGATGCCATTTATTATCACCTTCCTCGCCAGCCTACTCACCGGCTTGCTGGTCTGGTTTCCGGTGCGAAACCGCCGTAAAGATCTACGCCTGCGGGATGGATTTGTCGTCGTCGTCACCTTCTGGACCGTGCTGGGGTTAACCGGCGCACTGCCCTTTATGCTCTCCGACAACCCACAGCTATCACCGACCGATGCCATTTTTGAATCGATGTCTGGCCTCACCACCACCGGTGCCACCGTCATTTCAGAGAGCATCGACACACTCCCCAAATCAATACTCTTCTATCGACAGCAGCTCCAGTGGCTGGGCGGCATGGGTATTATCGTACTGGCGGTCGCCATATTGCCACTGCTTGGCGTAGGGGGGATGCAGCTCTATCGGGCCGAAACACCCGGACCGATGAAAGACAGCAAACTCACCCCCCGCATCACCGAGACCGCCAAGGCACTCTGGTACATCTACCTCTCACTCACCATCATCTGCGCGCTGGCCTACTGGCTAGCCGGCATGAGCGGCTTTGATGCCATCGCCCACAGCTTCTCCACCATCGCCATCGGCGGCTTCTCCACCCATGATGCCAGCATGGCCTACTTCAACAGCCCACTAATTGAGATGATCGCGGTCTTTTTCATGCTGCTGGCGGGGATGAACTTTGCGCTGCACTTCCTCGCCTGGCGCTCCCTCAGCCTCAGCCCCTACCGTTACGACACCGAAGTCAAAGTCTATCTCAGCATATTAGCCACCGTCGCCGCCATCACCGTCAGCTACCTCCACTACAACAACGTATTTGACACCTTCGGCGAAGCGCTCCATCACGGCATCTTTCAAGCCGTCTCCATCGGCACCACCACCGGCTTCACCACCACCGAGTTTTACGCCTGGCCCGGCTTCCTGCCAGTACTGCTACTACTCACCAGCTTTGTCGGTGGCTGCGCCGGCTCCACCGGTGGCGGCATGAAAGTCATACGGATCGTACTGCTGTTTAAACAAGGCTCGCGAGAAGTGACCCGCCTAGTGCACCCCAATGCACAAATCCCGATAAAAATTGGCGGCAAAGTGCTCCCCGAGCGGGTTATCGAAGCCGTATGGGGTTTCTTCTCACTCTACGTCGCCTGCTTTATCATCTTCATGCTGATTATTCTCGCCACCGGCGAAGACCAGACCACCGCCTTTTCAGCCGTCGCCGCCTGCATGAACAACCTCGGCCCCGGCCTCGGCAGTGTCGGCGCACACTTTGACGACCTAAGCGACACCGCCAAATGGACACTCTCACTGGCCATGCTCATGGGACGACTCGAAGTCTTCACCCTACTGATACTCTTCACCCCGGCGTTTTGGCGGCATTAATAAATCACTTTAATCAATCAAACCGAGAGCGCTCCTCTTCGATCTCTGCCTGCTTGATTCGCTGATCTAAATCTTCAATCTCGGCCTCAACCCACTGCATCACCTCGATTTCAAAACCAGCCGCCAGCCAGCACCGAAATCTTTTTCGGATATTTTTTAAGTAAATACTTGTTGGGCCACTCCAAGATCCAGAATGAAAACCCGAACAGATGCCTCTTTGTACACCATCAAACCCTCCGTACTGATGCAACAACTCCCGAGTCAACTCCCCTCCATGCTCATCATCAAGTGTTCGGGGGGCTGCATGAGCAATCAAGGAGGCCCTAGCCTCAGGATCCTTTTCAATCCATTCAAGTATTTTTGGCAGCGGCATGTCGGCTATTGCACCTCGCGGGACTTTTTCATCGAATGTAGATGGCTGCTTACCTTTGAGCCAATTCAATAAATCATTGCGCCATTTTGGCAATGCCGCCTCAAAATGTGTGATCACAACTTTCCACGCCCCGAAGGGGTTAGCTAGTACGAGCTCATTGGCAAGGGGTTGGATATTAGAGTCATAACTTAAGCGATCATTCCCCCCCATCTTGGTAAGCAATAAATCGAGCAGTGGAAGTGTGCGATTCACATCCCACGCTATCAGCTTCAAACAGACACTCTTCCAGGTATAGCCCCTCATCACATCCCGACCTTTCCCGCTAGGTACAGCTCTCGATATCACTCCAAACACAAACTCTGAATCAAATGGAGCGGAGTCATCAAGTGGAATAGAGTCAAGCATTTTTATCAATAACGGCAGTGACTCTTTAGCTTCATGATCACTCAATTGGCGAAGCAGGGCTTTTGTTCTTTCCGGAGGAATCGGCGGCTCAACTGACTTGTCGAACCAAAGTCTTGCGAAATATCGAGGTGCTATCCACCGCTTTTCAAGTGCATCCAGGCACTTCACAAATAAGCCATCATCATAGCCAGTGCAAAGTACAATGGCGGCCCCTAGCCAAGCGCTGTTTTCTATATCCAGAAAAGTGTTAACCGTGGAACGATAGAACTCGGGATCGCTTGTTTTCACTACCAATAGATAATTGCACAAACAGGCTGAGCAGTTTGCTTGCTGTGCTCGCTGGATGATGGCCGGTAGCAAAGCGCGAGCCTCATCATATTGTGCAATCTGCTCACTGAAATAGCATAACGCAGGCGTATCTTTCGTTGGCGTAATAAGGTGCTGAATTTGGCTGAATTTTTCAGGGTGTCGCGCGATGCGGCAGGCCAAGGCTTTTACAAGTGCCTTAGCTCGGCTCTTAGGTCTGTTATGTTGCTCACGAAAACCTTCCAGCCACTCGCTATACTCCACATCAATTACATAACGCTGGAACCGGCTCGCCAAATTGCGCCTTGTAAAGCGACGTTCAAAGACTGACAGCCTCTTTGCAACTTCAGTGTGCCCACTTTCATGCTCTCGAAAATACCAAAAAAATCTATTCAGTTTCTCTGGCAACATTTCACTATCATTGACCAGAATATTGAGCACCTGAAAAGCCAACTCCGTACATGGTGGTGTTTTTATTTGCTGCCCGATGGCATCCAGCAATGCACTGCAAACATCAGGGCGCAGGGTGATTGGCCAGCGTCGAGTCTCATCGACTAGCGCCTGAAAGTAAATAAAGCTAGCCTGCCACCATTCATCATATGTCGCAGGCTCCCATAATTTGGCCCTCTCTTTTAAGCCTTGGTATTCAGGGCCAACAATCCGCAAGCCCATACCCCGCCTATCGAGTGCAGCCTCCATCGCCTTAAGTCCAAGATGGCGTTCAGCATCACTGGATGCGCGAAGAAGTTTCAGTAACACCGGAAGTCGGGCTTCGGGAGTTGATCCTGTAACAGCCCATTCAGGGCCGATGCGAAACAAGCCAATCAAAGTACCAGTAGCGTTATTGCCGTTGCCAGCATTTTCATTAACGGCCAACCGGGCTAACAGTTGCATTGCTCTAACCGTAAAATTAGACCAAACCACAATCTTTCCAAGTGTCCAAACCAAATTCTGCCTATTCTCACTAAAGCTCAAAATTTCATCATCGCCCCATTTACCAATCGTTGTTTCAAGCAACCTCAACACCGCAATGGGACTGGCCTCAGCCAAGATAGACAAAAATCGAGAGCCTTTCTCTGACGTTAAAGTCATGGGTTGATAGAAAATGCCATCTGACTTAAGAATGTCGTCAATAATATGAGCAGTCGCTGTATCCCCTGCATACTTAAACATGCTCATAAACCAGACATGCAGAGACTTAGGCATAGAATCAAACGTCTGTGCAAAGTCAAACCCCCGCCCATAGCACTTCCAAAACTGTTTCCATAAATAGATGTGCAACGCCTTTGGAACAAAGAAAAGCGTCCTGCTACCCTGCAATACCCTCCGTTCGCGCAGATTTTTAACTATCTCTTGAAAGCGCGCCCAACCAATGGTTGGATCTACGTTTTTAATCAACTTGGCGATATACTCAGCTTCATCTCCAACCGGGTCTTCATAGCCAAATCGACTGAATAGCGCCAAGTGCTGAGCCACACAATCAACTTGCCTTGCACCCGTCTCATCCCGGTTGCCGTAACCATGCAGAAATCTCGTCCAGATGGGTATCGTCGCTGGAGACTTCAAAATATCCGCAGGGTTAGCGTGCAGGTTATCTGCTACCGCCTGTGCGACTCGCGGAGAGCCTTCACAAATTTCAATCCACCGATAGAGTTCGCGAGATTCACCGACACGGCTGGCCAATATCTTTTTGATGATTTCGTCAGACAGGCGGGGGGCCTCTAATCGATCAATCTCCTCATCGTGGGTGTCATCTCTCCCATGATCCAGAGATATAATTTTCAGATGGCCGCAACGCGGTTTCAAATGCCGCCAAATATCTGAAAGCTCAGACTCAGGAAGTTCATCTATGACCAATGTGAGCGGTTTGTCACGGCCAGATTTCAGCAGTTGGCGGAAAAGCCCTGTCTGTCCAAACTGGGAACCGTGCTGTATATACAGCACGTAGGGTGCAATATTTTCATCTTTCACTGCTTCAAGAACGATGCGCGTCTTTCCCAGACCCGCCTCTCCGAGAACGCGGATGTGCTTGGTTTCTCCTTGTAGTCCGGTTCGAATATCGGTAATTAACTGGGCTTGTTCGGGGGACTCCTCAAACTCATTTGCCATATGGGCATCCTGCCTCCACTCTTCAAGAGTCAAAGCTTCCTGAATGGAATCAACCGTGAGCAGCGATGCGACTCCTGGATAGCGCTCGGCAAATTCCGCAACCTGACTTGCGCTGAGGACATCTACCCGCTCCTCATATTTTCCGAATCCGGCTTTTTCCAGAACATCCGCAATATGCTGCCGGGATTTATTACGCTGCTGTGGCGTTAAGTCATGGCCGGTGCAAATCAGCGTATAGCGCCCTTGTCGTTTAACAAGTCGCTCTACCTCCGAACATAGACTCCCTTTGCGGTTGAGTAACTCCTTCCGAATCGCGCCCAGTCTCCAAGGTTTAAATGTCGCTCCTGATTTAATTTGGATTCCTGTGAGCCCAGACTGGAAAATACAATCTGTTGGAACCGTATGCCCATTGGGCACATTAATCTCCGCATCAATACCACCGTCAGCGGCCATGAGTTGATTAGAGATCGTTAATGCCGATGGACTCAGCTTGCCATAGCCGCATTCAGCTCGAAGAGTAGCGCGAATGACATCAACGGCACGCTCAGGTGTCAGCGTGACTACCGATTCAATTGGAACATCCCAGAGACTATTCATATAGATTTCGACAACTTAGCACTATCCACCTCCTGACTCACCCACTTTATCATGGGTAAATTGTTCCAAATTTTGTTTGACTACGCACCTAATTGAATAGCTCGATATACGAGCCATACCTAAACTGGCGGTTGCGCGCTTGGCCGGTCACTTCTGTTAACAGGCCGTGATCGACAAATTTATTCATCAATTGGTTGGCTGCCGGGTAGGAGACCTTGCTTAGTTCTATGATGTCCTGCACTTTAATAAAAGGGCGTTGGTAGAGTGTTTCCAGCACTTGCATGGCGTTGCCTGCCACTCGACCAAAATTTTCGGCTATTCGTTGTCGGTGGGCTTCGCGCAGGTCGACGATTTTTCGCGAGGTCTCGGTAGCCTCTTGGGACACTTCGTATATGCCTTGTAGGAAAAATTTGAGCCACGCCTCCCAGCTGCCATTTTCGCGCACTGATTGCAGCTGCTCGTAATATTGCTGGCGATATTTTTTGAAATAGTAGGAGATGTAGAGCACCGGTATCTCTAGTATTTCACGCTGATAGAGCATAAAAGAGATCAGCAGTCGCCCCATCCGACCGTTGCCATCCAAAAAAGGATGAATGGTTTCAAACTGGGCATGCGCTATGCCGATTTGCAGCAGGGCGGGCAAGCTTTCGTCATGCAGAAAGCGTTCAAATTGGGACAGTATCGCTTCGAGCTGTTGCGGTGGTGGTGGCACAAAGGTGGCTTCTTTCAAGGTGCAGCCCTGGGGGCCGATCCAGTTCTGGATTTTACGCAGTTCGCCTGGCTGGGCATTGCCACCACGCACGCCCGTTAACAACACACTATGAATCTCACGAATCAGTCGATTGCACAGCGGCAGTTCAGTCAAACGCACCAGACCGTAGTTCATGGCGTGAACATAGTTGAGCACCTCATCCACATCACGGGGGTGTTCATTGCCAAAGATTTCGGCTTCCACTTCTAGGATGTCATTCAGCGAGCTTTGGGTGCCTTCAATCTGACTGGAGAGCACCGCCTCTTTTCGCACATACATAAAGATAAATAGATCAGGATTGGGCAGGGTACGAATGGAGCCATCCAGCCGCCCAAGCGCGCGGTCTGCCTTGGATAGCAGCACCTGCATCTCGGCATCAACCACCAGCGGGGGTGTTGGCGGCAGCGGTTTGGGGATGAACGCCCGGTAGCCTCCGGGCTGGACGACAAATTCACCTGAACGGGTTTGGGATTTCATCTGTTAAAGCCTACCTTTAATAACTGACGCAGTGCGTGCTTTTATTAAAGGTAGGCTTTAACATGGCACAAGGCAACGATTATATGCAAGGCAGTATTTAATAACGCCAACACGATGGCTCGCTGTAAACCCCTAATCCCCGCTCAACTCGCCCAGCTTGTTGGATCCGAGCGGCTGGTAGTTACGCTGCCAGCGCTGATAAATCAGCCACCCCACCACGCCAAGCTGTAGGCCGCCGGATATCACTGTGGTGAGTGGATTGGTGGTCAAGAGTGGCATTAGCAGGTTGTTGAGTGTGGTCATCCCCATGGCACCAAAGAGCATCGGCAGCAGCAGGTAGAGCAGCAGCAGGTAAACCATCGCGGTGGCATCTGCTCGCTGGCTCTGTTTGGTCAGGTTGAAATAGATAACGATGGCAATATCCCGCAATAGAAACAGTAGCGATAACAGCACCACTTGATCAACCCTCAGCAGGGTCTCCATAAAGCCCATTTTCGGTGTATCAATCCACTGTAACAACACGCCCAATACCAACACTACCGCTACGCTCACCAGCCAGCAAGGCAGGTGTACGGATGCAGCAACCCACCCTTGCTGTCCACGGGTTACCTGAAAACGACGCAGCTCCAGCGGCTCCTTGCGCTCGATAAATATCATCACATAGCAGAGAAAAAGCGTGATGAAAAACGCACCTGCCAAGTTCAATTCCAGCACGCCGCCCCCGGCTACCGGGCTAAAGCCCAGCACATAGAAAATCAGAAACAGTGAGAAACTAAACCAAGCCAAAGGGCGATGCTTTAGCTGCAACTCTTCACCCATGGTGCGGTAGAGCGCAAGCAGCACCCAGCCACAAAAAACCACACTGCTTAATGCCATAAACACCAGTTCACTGATCGCTAGGCCATACCAGTTGAACTGCGCAAAGTACTCATCGTAAAAGGGGCCAATCGTTATGATGAAAAATAGTGTAATAATCAGCGCAATGTTCGACAGGCTTCGGCGATGTCGACCCATTCGCCGAACCATCAATAGACTCATCAATAGTGCCAATGCCTGCACCAGTACTGAGCCACTCAGCAGCAGTATCAACTTGGCCTCTAACATCGGTTCGCCGGCCATCAGGCCACTGAATAGAAAAACCGGCACCAGCAGCAATATGCCGTACCAGACGTAAACAGTGCTACCAAATAGTTTGCCCCAGCTCATCTGCCACGGGGTAATCGCACTCATTCGTTGCTGGTCCCAGGTGCGGTTATCGATCTCATCAATCAACGCTTCACCGGCCAGTCGCACCCCCCACAACATCCCCAGCGCCACAATAGTCAAGCGGGTGGCATCATGAAGCCACGACCACCCGCCCATGGTGTGGATGATAAAAAAGAGAACCAGCTGTATCGTTGGCATCATCACCCATCGGTGTAGTGTCATCTCTAACCAAAAATTGCGTAAAAACTCAGGACTCATCATTTTTTACGCTCCTGATACTGGCTCACCGTCTGTAAGTAGCTCTCCTGCATATTGCGCTGTGCCGGTGCAAAGTGATGCACGCTAAACCCTCGGGATAATAGTTGCTGCAATAGCTGATGTTGAACGGCAGGATCCGCCGAGATCTCTATTAAGCAGCCGTGTTGATCCTCACTAATCAACTCAACCCCCAAGTCATCTTGTAGCACGGAAGTGAGTGTTGGCGAGGGTGTCGCACAGGCGATCTGGAGCACCTCATATTGGGGGTGAGTGGCGTTCAGTGATTGCTGGTCAATAATTCGTCCCTGCTCCACCACCACCATCACGCTGCAATACGCCTCCAGCTCTGCCAATATGTGTGATGAGACTAGCAGCGTCATCCCTTGATCACGCAGTGCCAAAAAGAGATCCGCGAGCGCTTTGCGCGCCTGTGGGTCCAGGCCTGCGGCAGGCTCATCCAGCAGCAGCACTTTTGGTTGATGAATAATGGCTTGGGCAATGGCAAGGCGCTGGCTCAACCCCCGAGAGAGCGCTTTAACCGGCTGCTCCAGCCGCTCTTCCAGTTGGAGCCGCTGGGCGGCCAACACAATAGAGGCTGCCAGCGATTCGCCCTTAATGCCATGAGAGAGTGCCGCATAGTGCAGTGCCTGTCGCAGTGTCAGCTCGTTATACAGCCCAAAAAAATCAGCCAGATAACCCATTCGTTGATGCGCCTGACGAGGGTATTTAAGGACATCCAGACCATCCACCCGAACGGAGCCTGAAATCGGCGCATCCAAACCACAGATTGCCCGCATCAATGTTGTTTTTCCTGCACCATTAGGGCCGACCAGCGCCGCAATTTCACCTTCGGCAATCGAGAGTGAAACATTATCCAGCGCCAAGGTACCCGGGTACTCAAAAATCAGCTCTTTAACTTCGATCAAATACCACCCCCTGTTATCATAGCCCTGCGACATCGACCACTTTATTGGTACACTTATTCACTCACACCCCTTTTTATAGAAGCATCAGGATATGACCAGAAAATTTACCACCCAGATTCTCCATGCAGACCGTTCAGCCTCCATCGAGCACTTTGCGGTGCACAAGCCTGTTCACACCACCATCGCCTACGGCTATCCCGATGCCGACCATCTGGCCCGCGTGTTTAAGGGAGAGGAGAGTGGTTTTGTCTATAGCCGACAATCCAATCCTACCACGGCGGCGTTAGAAACCAAGATCACCACCATGGAAGATGGCCTAGCCACCGCCTGTTTCAGCACCGGCATGGCGGCGATTGGCTCAACCTTTCTGGCGCTGTTAAAAGCGGGAGACCATATCGTCTCCAGTGCATACCTGTTTGGCAATACCAACAGCCTGATGGGTACCATCGACACCCTCGGTTGCCAGGTGAGCCTAGTCGATGCTACCGATGTCACTCAGATTGAAGCCGCACTCCAAGAGAAAACACGACTGGTATTTGTGGAGACCATCGCCAATCCACGCACGCAAATTGCCGACTTAGCTAAAATTGGCGAGCTTTGTCGTGAGTGGGGCGTGCTCTATGTGGTTGATAACACCCTCACCTCACCCTACCTGTTCCAACCTAAAGCGGTGGGTGCCAGCCTTGTTATCAACTCATTAACCAAATATATCTGCGGCCACGGCAACGCCCTAGGTGGTGCAGTGACCGATACCGGACTCTATGATTGGAGCCGCTATCCAAACATCTACGACACCTACAAAAAGTTTGAAGCCTGCTATTGGGGTATTACACAGATTCGCAAAAAAGGGTTACGCGATTTTGGCAGCACCCTCACCGCAGAGTCGGCACATAAAATCGCCATTGGTGCCGAAACCCTAGCACTGCGTATGGATCGCGCCTGCGATAACGCCACCGCACTGGCCAACTTCTTCTCCAGCCACCCGGCCATCTCGAAGGTCTACTACCCGGGGCTACCAGCACACCCGCAGCACGCACTCTCCAAAACACTGTTCAAACGCCACGGTGCAATTATCAGCATTGAACTGACCAAGGGGCATGACTGCTTTGCATTCTTAAACCAGCTAAAACTGGTGATTCTCTCCAGTCATCTGGGGGATAACCGCACCTTAGCGATTCCGGTCGCACACACCATTTACTGGGAAATGGGCGCAACCCGCCGCGCCGAAATGGGCATTGATGACTCACTCATCCGCCTCTCCATCGGCATTGAAGATCAACAAGATCTGCTGGATGACTTCTCACAGGCGCTCACTTCTGCGGGGTCAGAGTAAAACAGGAGCCAATATCGGCTCCTGTTTTACTCTGACCCCAGAGCGAGGGCTGGGCGGCTATAACCCTAACCACCCAGCTTGGACATAAACCGAACAATCTTCTCTGGCTGCTCATTAAAGTCATGCTGTGCAGGCTTGAGTGCAAGGGCTTTAATAATGGCCGCTTGCAGCACTTCATCGCTGGCACCACTGCGCAGCAGCGGCCGCAGGTCAACGCTATGCTCTTGCCCCAAACAGAGGTAGAGCACCCCTTCGGCAGAGAGCCTTACTCGATTACAGGTTTCACAAAAGTGTTGTGAAATGGGGGTTATGAAGCCCACTTTCAGGTTGCTATCCACCACCTGCATATAGCGGGCAGGGCCACCACCGGGCATCGCACCCGGCACCATATTAAAGGTATCACTGAGCTGTCGGCGCACCGTGTTTAGATCCAGATAGTGCTCGCTTGCCATTTGGCCGCCACTGCCCACCGGCATCGTCTCAATCAAGCGCAGGGTGAAGTTATTATCACCACAGTAGCGCACCATATCGGCAAACTCATCATCATTAATACCCCTCATGGCAACCATATTGATCTTAACCGGAGCCAAGCCAGCCTCCCGTGCCGCTGCCAACCCATCCAGCACGGGTTGTAGCTCACCACCACCCGTTATGGTGGAAAATCGATCCGCACGCAGCGTATCCAGACTCACATTAATGCGTGAAATACCCGCCTCTTTTAATGGCCGGGCAGTGTGGGCAAGTAGTGTGGCATTGGTACTTAGAGAGAGGTCATCAATCGCCGGAATAGCGGCGATGCGTGCGATTAACGAAGTGATATCAGGGCGCGCCAGCGGCTCGCCCCCAGTGAGACGAATGCGCGAAACACCCAACGAAGCAAAAGCCGCCACCACCCGCTCAATCTCATCGAAATTAAGCCACTCACGCGGCGTGGAAAAGCCCTTAGCACCCTTGGGGAGACAATAGAAACACCGCAGATTGCAGCGATCAGTTAACGATAACCGTAGATAGGTAATATGCC
The DNA here is from genome assembly GCA_026989455.1 of Chromatiales bacterium. GTDB lineage: Bacteria > Pseudomonadota > Gammaproteobacteria > RBG-16-57-12 > RBG-16-57-12 > JAFLJP01. The sequence continues at coordinate 26,928 of JALSJH010000031.1, forward strand.
GACCTTGCGGGTCGATCAACGCCTTGCTCAATTCCGACTCCAACACTCAAGTAAGCGCAGATAATGACAGCCTATAGAAAGATAGGCAACTC
>JALSJH010000032.1 GCA_026989455.1 Chromatiales bacterium
CTATTTATGACTTCTAACCTGCTTGCTTTGTGGCGGGGTTCACGGCCGATGATGGTGCTGGTGGGCATTTTTTCGGTGCTGCTGGCACTTGCTGTTGCCCATCACGATGGGATTACGGTGGTACCGCTGGAGGTTTTTCTGCTGTTGCTTGGGGTTGCATTGGCCCATGCCGGTTTTAATTTTCTGTGCGGTTACCAAGACTTGATTAGTGGCTTCTCCTCCCGAGCGGTGGCGATGCCATTTAACAATACAAGTGGGCTGGTTGAGGGGCAGAGTGGGCTGCTGAAGGTAGCAGCGATCACCTCGATCACCTTGGCTCTGCTGTTGGGTGGCTACTTTGTTTGGACGAAGGGGGTCGAGTTACTCTTTCCGATACTTTTTTCACTGTTGATGATTGTGCTTTATCACCGTTGGTCGATGCGTAAGCCACATATCAGCTTGATTCTTCCCGGAACGATATTGGGCCCAGTGCTGACGGTGAGTGCATATTATGCGCTGACAGGTAGATATGACTTTGATGCGCTTTATGTGTCATTGGCCACTTTCTTTTTGATCTGCAATCTATTTTTGTTGAATCAATACCCCAACTATCATCTGAATCGCGAATTGGGTCGTTTCTATTTTCCGGTAGTTTACGGCACCAAGCGCAGCAGTGTGGTGCATGTGGTCTTTTCACTGGGTGTCCTCTATGTGATCGGTATGGGGGATATTATCGGCCAACTACCAGAGGCATCGCCTTGGGCGATGGTGCCGATGCTATTGGCGCTGTATGCGGTGGTGGGTGGCTTTAAATATGGAACAAAGGGTGAGCAGCTGAGGCCTCATTTGTGGGCGAATATGGCGGCGGTGCTGTTGGTTGAGTTGATTTTGGTGGTGCTGCTTTTTTGCTAGCATGACTTGATCAGAGCGACTCTAATGATTATTGATTTGTCCATCCATTGCCTGTTTACGCTGCTCCAGTAGTGGCTCGATAGCGCGGGCGTTGTCTATTAGCTGCTTTACCTTGTCTGGGCTGGTGAAGGGGGTGATGGCTGAGGTGCTTTGTGGAGCCTCTTTTTCAACGGCCTGCGGCTCGATGTGTGTGGGTGTGTGCATTTCAACACTTTGAACGCGGTTGATGTTTGTCGTTTCATAAGTGCTATTGGGCGGCGGAGTATCGCCAAATTGCCAGTTGCCATTGGCATCTTGCCATTTGTAGACAGTGGTGGTGCTCTCTATTGCTTTATCTGTTGGTTTGTCCAGCAACCCGTGTAGTGCTTCGGGTAGTGTCGCTGTTTTTGCCTTGAGCTGCTCCCAAAGGTCACCCGCCATTTGTGAGCCAAAAATAGCGATAGCGGCAACAATAATGCCGATAATAAAAAAATTTGAGCGCATTAAAAAGTCCTGCCATTCCAGCCCCAGAGGTGTCGGGGTGGGTTGCTGAATTCGATATAAACCCGGTTGCTGGGGATCTGTAATTGTTGGTTTATCATTTTACACAGTGATTCGGAAAATTCAGCTCTCTTCTCTTTGTTATCTGCATTTATGGGGTAATAGACCCATTGTAGAGCAATGGATGTGCATATTATAGGGTGATTGAATCTGAGTATGTGCGTTTTGTGGTGAATTAGGTATAATCGACGGCTTGGGTTTTTTGCTCGGATATTTCATCGCTTTGTGTCTGATTTATGGGATATTTGGGTGAACTCGAAGAAGTTGAATTATGGGAGATTGAGTGTGGAATTGAGTGGTGCCGATATTCTTTGTCGCAGCCTCGCTGATGAGGGTGTCAAATACCTGTTTGGTTATCCGGGTGGTGCAGTGCTGCACATCTATGATGCTATTTATAGGCAGGATAAAGTTGAGCATATTCTGGTGCGTCATGAGCAAGCGGCAACCCATGCTGCCGATGGCTATGCGCGCTCCACCGGCAAACCGGGTGTGGTTCTTGTAACCTCTGGGCCAGGTGCGACCAATGCAGTAACCGGTATCGCAACGGCTTATATGGACTCGATTCCTATGGTGGTGATCACCGGCCAAGTGCCCACCAACATGATTGGTAATGATGCTTTTCAAGAGGTTGACTCGGTGGGGATTACCCGCCCCTGTGTGAAGCATAATTTCCTGGTTAAAGATGTTAAGGATCTGGCGGAGACTATAAAAAAGGCGTTCCATATCGCCTTAACGGGTCGTCCGGGGCCGGTGTTGATTGACCTTCCCAAAGATGTCACGGCAGATAAGTGTGAGTACATTTACCCTGAGAATATCGATATTCGCTCTTACCATCCCGTGACTAAAGGGCATCCACGGCAGATTAAACACGCTGTTGAGATGATGTTGGAGGCGAAACGCCCCGTCCTTTATACCGGGGGTGGCGTGGTGCTGGATGATGCTTCTCAGTATCTGGTCGAATTGGCGCAAAAGCTGAACTTCCCGGTAACCAACACCTTGATGGGGCTGGGAGCTTATCCCGCTACAGACCGTCAATTCCTTGGTATGTTGGGTATGCACGGTACTTATGAAGCGAATATGTCGATGCATCATACGGATGTATTGATCGCAATTGGTGCGCGTTTTGATGACCGGGTAACCGGTAACATTGAAAAGTTTTGCCCCGATGCGCGCATTATCCATGTAGACGTTGACCCAGCCTCTATTTCAAAAAACGTCACGGTTGATGTGCCCATTGTGGGTACGGTGGGCAGTGTATTGAAAGATATGCTGGCGCTTTTGGCTGAGGCTGAACAGCCTGCCGAACAGAAAGAGGCACTGGCCGAGTGGTGGAAGCAAATTGATGAATGGCGGGCGATGGATTGTCTTAAATTTACCCAGGGTGATGAGATCATCAAACCACAATATGTAGTGCAAAAATTGTGGGAGATTACTCAGGGCGATGCTTTTGTAACCTCTGATGTGGGGCAACACCAGATGTTTGCCGCACAGTATTATAAGTTTGATAAGCCACGTCGATGGATCAATTCGGGCGGTCTTGGCACCATGGGTTTTGGTCTTCCTGCGGCGATGGGCGTGCAATTGGCACACCCGGATGAAACCGTTGCCTGCGTCACCGGTGAAGGGAGTATTCAGATGAATATTCAGGAGCTCTCCACCTGCTTGCAATACTCGCTACCCATTAAGGTGATCAGCCTTAATAATCGTTACCTGGGTATGGTGCGCCAGTGGCAGGAGTTTTTCTACCAGAGCCGCTACTCCATGTCTTATATGGATGCCCTGCCTGACTTCTCTGCCCTAGCTGAGAGCTATGGTCATGTGGGAATGCGTATTGAGAAACCGGGTGATGTTGAGGGTGCCTTGATTGAAGCGATGAAGCTGAAAGATCGCCTGGTGTTTATGGACTTTGTAACGGACCAGACAGAAAATGTTTACCCGATGATTCCAGCGGGTGCCGGTCTTAATGAAATGATTTTGGTATAATTATGCGACATATCATATCGATTCTCCTTGAAAATGAAGCGGGTGCTCTCTCTCGTGTTGCCGGGCTTTTTTCGGCGCGGGGCTATAATATAGAGTCGCTGACGGTAGCACCCACAGAAGATCCCTCTTTGTCACGAATGACACTGGTTACCCGTGGTTCTGACCAGATTATTGAGCAGATCACCAAGCAGCTAAATAAGCTGATCGAGGTGGTTAAACTGATTGATCTGGTGGAGGGTGAGCACGTGGAGCGAGAGTTAATGCTCATCAAAGTGGTGGCCGCAACAGCTGAAGATCGTAACGAGGTTAAGCGTCTGGTTGATATCTTTCGCGGCAACATTGTTGATGTGACCACCACCACATACACGATTGAGCTGACCGGGACTGGCGACAAGCTGGAGGGCTTTATGGCAGCGCTGGCCGATGTGAAAATATTAGAGACTGTGCGCTCCGGTGTCTCTGGTATTTTGCGTGGTGAAAAGTCACTGCACATTTAAGTCCGAGAGCTTTGCAAGAGTGGATACACAAAAAAATCTCAGTGTATTAATTAACGCGCATTGGGCGATTGCTCGGTGGGTAAATTACGACTAGGAAAGGTAAAATAATGTCTCTAAATGTCTATTACGATAAAGATTGTGATCTCTCTATCATTAAGGGTATGAAGGTAGCCATCATCGGTTATGGCTCGCAAGGTCACGCACACGCAAATAATTTGAAGGATTCAGGCGTCGATGTTGTTGTGGGTCTGCGTTCTGGCTCTGCTTCAGTGGCCAAAGCGGAAGCCTCTGGCCTGAAAGTCGCGCCGGTTGCCGAGGCGATTAAAGCATCTGATCTGGTTATGTTGCTGACACCTGATGAGTTTCAGGGGCAGCTCTACAAAGAAGAGATTGAACCCAACCTGAAGCAGGGTGCGGTACTGGCATTTGCCCATGGTTTTGCGATTATTTACAACCAGATAACCCCGCGTAAAGATCTGGATGTGGTTATGATTGCCCCCAAAGCACCTGGCCATACTGTGCGCTCTGAGTTTGTTAAGGGGGGTGGTATTCCGGATCTTATCGCCGTTGAGCAAGATGCATCAGGTAATGCTAAAGCGATTGCACTCTCTTACGCCTCGGGTGTGGGTGGTGGTCGTACCGGTATTATCGAAACAACCTTCCGCGATGAGTGCGAAACTGATCTATTTGGTGAGCAGGCGGTACTGTGTGGTGGTGCGGTTGAGCTGGTTAAGGCGGGCTTTGAGACGTTGACTGAAGCCGGTTATGCACCTGAAATGGCCTATTTTGAGTGTCTGCATGAGCTGAAGCTGATTGTTGATCTGATGTATGAAGGCGGCATTGCCAACATGAACTACTCTATCTCCAATAATGCCGAGTATGGTGAATATGTTACTGGCCCTAAGATTATCAATGAAGAGTCACGCAGAGCGATGCGCCAGGCACTGAAAGATATTCAGGAAGGTAAATATGCCAAGAAGTTTATTCTGGAAGGTCAGGCAGGGTATCCGGAAATGACGGCGATGCGTCGTTTGAATGCGGAACACCCCATTGAGCAGACTGGCGCTAAATTGCGTGAAATGATGCCCTGGATCCAGAAGATCGTTGATAAAAGCAAAAACTGATTTTTTGGAATTAATCTGAATCCTTGAAGGTTGGGGGGTTGAAAGAGGGGAGGTTAGGCTTAGGCAGATCCTCCCTTTTTGGCACTATGGCTCTCTATGTAACACCTATTTCTGAATCGGCTCGACTGCCGGTTGCCGCGCTACTGCTGTTAGCACTGTTCAGTCTGTTGTTCTGGTCGGTAGTGGCGGCGCTTGCGTTGCTATTGCTGATGCTGTTGGTGATATTTCTCTATCGGGAGCCTACACGGACGATACCCTCTTCTCCACTGGGGGTTCTCTCTCCCGTTGATGGGGAGGTGTTGTCGGTTGAAACGGTGACAGAGAGCCAACTCGAACGTCAGGCCATTGCGGTAACCATCAAAATGCAACGCTTGGGTCCCTATGTTGTGCGTAGCCCGATAGAGGGCAAGATTATGCGGCAATCGTATAACGCGTCAGCTAGAACCTATTCACAATGGATCCAGACAGATGAGCAGGATGATCTGTTACTCAATATGATTGCAACCCCGCTGAGTGGTACGCTTCATTATCGGGTCTCTGCAGGCGAGCGTATTGGACAGGGTGCTCACTGTACGGTGTTACGTTTCGGTCGCGAGGTTCAGCTCTACCTGCCTGTGACTTCGCAGCTCGTAGTGAAAAAAGGTGACCGCGTGCTGGCGGGTGAGGATATACTGGCTACCTTAGTGCACTGAAGTCGTTGCAATTTTGAAGGAAAAGAGAAGTATGGGGCCATCAACTGAAGGCGATATTAAACGTCGTCGCGGTATTTACCTATTACCGAATCTATTTACCACTGCTTGCCTGTTTTCGGGTTTTTTTGCCATCATATCGGCGATTAATGGTCAGTTTGAAAGTGCGGCTATGGCTATTTTTGTGGCCATGGTGTTGGATGGGCTGGATGGGCGTGTTGCACGGATGACCAATACCCAGAGCGATTTTGGTGCTCAATATGACAGCCTGGCAGATATGGTCTCATTTGGGCTGGCTCCGGCACTGGTGGTCTATCTGTGGGCATTTGCTGATATGGGCAAGCTGGGTTGGTTGGTCGCCTTTATTTTTGTGGCTTGTGCAGCACTTCGTTTGGCACGTTTTAATACCCAGGTGGGGGTGGCCGATAAGCGTTATTTTCAAGGCTTGGCAAGCCCGGCAGCGGCGGCGGTTATTGCTGGTCTAGTTTGGGTCTCGGTCGACTTTGATCTCTCTGCCAGTAGCTTGGTGATCCCGGCTTTTGTGTTGACCCTGGCCTCAGGATTACTGATGGTGAGTAATATCCGTTTTCGTAGCTTTAAGGATATTGACCTTAAGGGAAAAGTGCCCTTTTTTACCATTTTGGTGGTGGTGTTGATATTTGTCTCTATCGCGGTTGATCCACCACTGGTTCTGTTCGCGATATTCTTGCTCTATGCCATGTCGGGTGTGGTTTCGACGATTTTGGGTCGCAATAAGTTACAGGCCAAGTCGAATGAATCAAAGAGTGCGACGGCCAGCAAAATAGATAACAAAGGGAAAGACGATTAGTACCTTGGAAAGCTGAGGCTAAGGCGTTATAGTTTTTGAAAGGCACACGCTGTATTAGAATTGATGAAAAAATTTAATTTATTACAAATTATGATCCACTCGGATGTGTCATCGACACCGATCTCGTTACGTCTCCACTCTTTGCGCACCTCTCCGCTTCGACTGCCGCTGTGCGGTAAATAATCTTACAATAGCCACTTACGTGGCACGAACCTAACTCGGATATTTCATAAGTTTGCACGAAGATCACGCAGAATATTGGTTTTACAGGGAAATTTACGAAAGAGCTTCGTATCAGTGATTGCGGACGATAGAGTAAATATTTCCTGTAGAATCAATAGAACAAGTGAGATTGCGCATAACTTATGAATTATTCGGGCTAATATAAATGACAACATTTAATGTTGTACTGTAAAAATTCGATGGTGGAGTCACCTCATGACGGACAAATTAATTATTTTTGATACAACTTTGCGTGATGGCGAGCAGAGCCCTGGCGCGTCAATGACGAAAGATGAAAAAGTGCGTATCGCCAAGTCACTGGAACGGATGCGTGTTGATGTAATAGAGGCGGGATTTCCACGTGCCAGTAAAGGTGATTTTGATGCGGTGCAGGCGGTTGCTCGTGAGATAAAAGAGAGCACCGTGTGTGCCTTGGCGCGCGCGTTGGATGCTGATATCGATACGGCGGGCGAGGCGTTAAAAGAGGCGAACTCTTCGCGTATTCATACTTTTATTGCAACCTCGCCCATCCATATGGAGAAAAAGTTGCGCATGACCCCTGACCAAGTAGTAGAGCAGGCGGTTAAAGCGGTAAAACGGGCGCGTAATTGGACCAATGATGTTGAGTTCTCTCCCGAAGATGCCGGGCGCTCAGAGTTGGACTTTCTCTGCCGGGTAATTGAGCAGGTGATTGATGCGGGTGCAACCACAATCAATATCCCTGATACCGTCGGCTACAATGTGCCGCAGCAGTTTGGTGAGTTGATAAAAAGTCTGATTTCGCGTATTCCAAACGCGGATAAAGCAGTTTTTTCTGTGCATTGCCATAATGATCTTGGTTTGGCCGTAGCGAACTCGTTGTCGGCAGTGATGCAGGGCGCTCGCCAGGTCGAATGCACCATCAATGGGCTGGGTGAGCGTGCCGGAAATGCCGCTCTTGAGGAGGTGGTAATGACTCTCCGTACGCGTCAGGATCTCTTTACATGTGATACGGGTATTGACACTACTCGTATTGTTTCAACCTCCCGCTTGGTCTCAAGCATTACCGGCTTTGCAGTACAGCCGAATAAAGCCATCGTTGGTGCCAATGCCTTTGCTCATGAGTCTGGCATCCACCAAGATGGTGTATTAAAAAATCGTGAAACCTATGAGATTATGCGTGCCGAGGATGTGGGTTGGTCAGCGAATCGTATGGTGATGGGTAAGCACTCTGGGCGAAATGCTTTTCGGACTCGTATGCAAGAGCTCGGTATCTCGTTTGAATCAGAGGAGCAGTTGAATATAACCTTTGCCCGCTTCAAAGATTTGGCAGACAAAAAACATGAGATCTATGACGAAGATTTACAATCACTGGTATCAGAGTCCGAATCAGCAGCGGTGAACGAGCAGTTTAAGCTGGTCTCCATGAAAGTTTGCTCTGAAACGGGGGAGGTGCCGATTGCCGCGCTTACCATTACTGTGAATGGCGTTGAACAGCAGGGGCGGGCTGAAGGGAGTGGCCCGGTTGATGCGGCGTTTAAAGCGATTGAATCGGTGGTTAACAGTCAGACCGAGTTGCAGCTCTACTCAGTCAATAGTATTACCAGTGGGACTGATGCGCAGGGTGAGGTGACGGTTCGACTTGAGAGAGGTGGGCGTATCGTTAATGGGCAAGGTGCGGATGTGGATATTGTAACCGCCTCTGTTAAAGCTTATCTGAATGCGCTGAATAAGATTGCTGCGCCAGAAGAGCGCGCACACCCCCAGGTGTAATTGATGTCTCAGCAGCAATACTTGGATGCGATGGGCATTACGCGCTGGCAACGGCGTGATCTGCCCATGCCAGAGCGCACTGAAAGTCATCAGGCGTTGGACGAGACACTTCATTCTGTCGCAAAGCCAGAAGCAACCCCTGTAGATGCTGCGCAACTGAACTGGACTCAGATGGATGCGGCGGTCATGCAGTGTCAACACTGTTTACACGCTGAGGGTAAACAGAAGCGGCTAGGTTGTGGTCATTCAAATGCGGATGTGATGTTTGTTATCGCCGCTGACGACCAAACACTCCTGTCGTCACAGGGTTACTTCTCCGAAGGTGCGCAACGTCTGTTCGATAATATGTTGCGCGCCATTGGCTTATCATCACAGCAAATATACCTCACCGCCATTGTAAAGTGCTCCCCTCAGGGTGATCCACCATTGGATGAGGAGGCTGCCGTACAGTGTGCGGGCTACTTGGTGCGCCAAGCCGCACTACTGAAACCAAAGGTTATGGTTGTTTTGGGGAGTTCTGTCGTTCAGGCACTTCAAAATACGAAACAAATTTTTGATCCGGTGGGTGATGAGCCACTGAGTTATGGTGAAGAGAAAATACCGCTATTAGTGATTCACTCGCCAGAGCATTTGTTGAAAAACCCACTCGACAAACGTCTGGCATGGAAAGAGCTCAATAGACTCTCTAAACGACTGAAAACAGCATGAGTTCTCCTCTATGAATACTCGATTGATCAACGGATCGATACGCTTAATGCGTGGGTCGGAGCTTGCTGAGCTTGCCGAAATTGATGCACAAGTCTCCCCACACCCATGGAGCGAGCAGATATTCAAAGATTGTCTAAAAGCGAAATATCACTGCTTTGTTTTTGAAAATGATAATGCTCTACTGGGTTATGGTGTGCTCTCTGTGGTAATGAAAGAGGCGCATATTCTCAATATCTGCATCTTACCGGAAAAGCAGGGGCAGGGCTTAGGGCGCGAGTTGATTGACTATATGATTAATCTATCAATAGAAAAGCAGGTTGAGATGATGTTCTTAGAGGTGCGGGTCTCGAATAAGGCCGCACGTTACCTTTATGAACGTGTCGGCTTCAATGAGGTGGGCATTCGCAGAGATTACTACCCTGCCGCGAAAGGCCGGGAAGATGCGATGGTATTGGCGATGTGTCTGTAGTGGAAAAAGAGACGCTCCCGTTACCCCATGCCATTTTCCTGATGGGGCCAACCGCTTCTGGTAAAACGGATGTGGCGATGCGTTTACTCTCGTCACTCCCCTGTGAAATTATTAGTGTAGATTCTGCCATGATCTATCGTGGTATGGATATTGGCACCGCTAAGCCTACCGCTGATGAGCTGCAGAAAATGCCCCACCGTTTAATCAATCTACTTGATCCAGTTGCACGTTACTCAGCCGCTGATTTTCGCCAGGATGCACTGCGTGAGATGGCCGAAATTACCGCTGCGGGGCGTATTCCGTTGTTGGTGGGTGGCACGATGCTCTACTATCGTGCACTACAGTATGGCTTGTCGGAATTGCCAGCAGCCAACCCTGAAATACGCCAACGTCTTGAGGCGCAGGCAGCGGAGTTTGGTTGGCAATGGATGCATGATCGTCTAGCTGATGTTGATCCCGTTGCCGCCGCACGTATTCACCCCAATGACCCACAACGTCTGCAGCGGGCATTGGAAGTGTATGAAATTAGCGGGCAGAGCATGACCGAGTTGACCGCAAAACAGCAGCAAAATGAGTTGCCTTACCAAGTTACAAAGCTGGGGTTGATACCCGGCGACCTGCCGTGGCACCGTGAGCGCGTAGCCCTTCGTTTTGATCAGATGTTAGCGCAGGGCTTTGTGCAAGAGGTGGCGGCCTTGCGTGAAAACAGCGCATTGAACCTCTCCTTGCCATCCATGCGTTGTGTGGGCTATCGCCAAATCTGGGAGTACCTGGAGGGACTATACGACTATGACACCATGCGAGACAAGGCCGTTACCGCTACCCGCCAACTGGCCAAGCGGCAGAGAACCTGGCTTCGCTCGGAAAAAAACCTGCATATTTATGATCCGTTAGATACCGGTATGTATGAGCAGCTCTTGAATTTTCTAAAGAAGGGCACTATATAGTGGTAGGGTGAGCAAGTAGCTCCCCCACGATAATTATAAGTATAAGGAGAAAACACATGAGTAAAGGGCAATCGTTACAAGACCCTTTTTTGAATGCGTTGCGTAAAGAGCGTATCCCGGTATCTGTTTATCTGGTCAATGGAATCAAATTGCAGGGACAGATCGATTCGTTTGACCAATTTGTTGTACTACTAAAAAATAGTGTAAATCAGATGATTTACAAACATGCCATATCAACGGTTGTCCCTTCGCGTGCTGTAAAAATGCCAATGGCTAACCCTGCTCAGGAAGAGAATGGTTCCCAGTGATGTGGGTGTTGGGTTTTTACGGTCGACATTCGTTTGATCGATAACGTCCATTTCCACGCTATTGAAAATCAGCCTTAAAAAATAAGTATTTACATCTGTAAATCTTATTTTTCAGGCTGTTATTGCATCTGTTGGTGAAAAATATCTCAATAAATAATCTGGAGGTAATACTTGTTTGAACGCCCCAAAGCGGGTGAGCGCGCTGTGCTGGTTCATGTTGATGTCGCCGCAAGTATGGGTGAAGAAGATCTGAATGAGTTTCACGAACTCGTTGTCTCCGCAGGTGCGGAGCCAGTGGCTATCGTCACGGGTGCTCGACGCACACCCGATGCAAAATATTATATTGGCAGTGGCAAGGCTGAAGAGATCGCAGAAGTGGTTCTTTCAGAGGGAGCTGATGTGGTTTTATTTAATCATGCACTGGCACCCAGCCAAGAGCGTAACCTTGAAGCACTATTAAAGTGTCGCGTATTGGATCGAACCGGTCTTATCCTGGATATTTTTGCTCAACGTGCGGACTCCCATGAAGGGCGTTTGCAGGTTGAACTTGCCCAGCTAAAACACCTCTCTACCCGGTTGATTCGGGGCTGGACTCACCTGGAGCGACAAAAAGGGGGGATTGGCCTGCGAGGTCCTGGTGAAACCCAGTTAGAGACTGATCGTCGCTTATTGAATGAGCGTATTAAGCAGCTGCGCAAACGACTTGATAAGGTGCAGCGCCGGCGAGAGCAGAGCCGCAAGGCGCGAAAAAAAGCTGAACTACCAACGGTTTCGTTGGTCGGTTATACCAACGCGGGCAAATCAACACTCTTTAATAAGTTGACCGACTCTGGGGTTTACGCGGCCGATCAACTGTTTGCAACGCTCGACCCAACCTTTCGTCGTCTTGAATTGCCACAGGCGGGCGCGGCTATAATAGCTGATACCGTTGGTTTTATTCGCCACCTTCCTCACGACTTGGTGGCAGCATTTCAATCCACACTGGAAGAGAGCCGAAATGCAGCGTTACTGCTGCATGTGATTGATAGCCATAGTGTGGAGCGACATACCATGATCGAACAAGTGAATCTGGTATTGAAAGAGATTGGTGCTTCAGAGGTTCCACAGATTGAAATTTTCAATAAAATTGATCTTCTGGAGGGGGAGGAGCCGAGGATTGACCGGGATGAGCACGGTAATGTGCGCCGAGTATGGGTCTCCGCTCAAGCTGACTTAGGGATGGAGCTGGTTCTGGAGGCGATAGCCGAACAGTTTCGTGATCGACGGGTTCACCACTGGCTAAATCTTCCGGCAGATGCCGGGCGGTTAAGGGCTCGGCTGTTTGAGCTGGAAGCGGTACGCAGCGAGGCGTTTGGTGAGCAAGGTGAGTGGCACCTAGAAATTGAGCTGGAAGCACGGGAGTTTGAGCTGTTGAAACGTCAAAAATTGTTGGATGATGAGATGGTTTTAGCGGATCCTCCGTAATGACTTGCTATCATAGGGCAAGACTTTTAGACTCCTGCCTCAGAATCAGTATATTGTATAACTTACTTAGTAATAGTGGAGAGACTTATGGCCTGGAATGAACCGGGTGGTGGTGGTAATAAGCAAGACCCATGGGGTAATAACAATCGAGGTGGCAATAACAACCAAGGTGGAAATAACAACCAAGGGCCACCTGATCTTGATGAGGTAGTGCGTAAGTTTCAAGAGAAGCTGAGTGCTATTTTTGGTGGCGGCAAAGGCAATGGCGGTAACAGCAATAGCAATAGCGGTGGTGACAATAACGCTGCAGGCAATGGGCTGGTTATTTTGCTGCTGGTCGCTGTTATTGGCTGGAGTGTTTATGACTCTATACATGTCATTCAGCCTGCGGAACGCGGTGTTGTTATGGTGTTTGGTAAATATAGTGAAACCCTCAAGCCGGGCCTTCAATTTGTGCCACCACGTCCGATTGGCCGTGTCATCCGTGTTGATGTAGAGCAGACGCGTATTGCCGAAATTGGTTACCGTTCCGAAGGTCGTGGTGATAACTCACGCAACCGTGAGTCTCTGATGCTGACTCAGGATGAGAACATTATTGATATTCAGTTGGCAGTTCAATATCAAGTGAAGAGCGCAAGTGACTACGTCTTTAATGTCGTGAGTCCAGACCGTACTTTGCATGAGATAACCGAGAGTGTGCTGCGTGAGTCAGTGGGTAACAGCAAGATGGACTTTGTACTGACAGAGGGTCGTCGTGAGGTTGCCGAGCAGGTTCACGAGCAGATGCAAAGTGTATTGGACTTTTACGAGACCGGCTTGATTGTTACCAGTATCAATCTTCAGGATGCACAGCCACCTGAGCAGGTGCAGCACGCTTTTGCCGATGCGGTAAAGGCGCGTGAGGATGAACAACGCTATAAGAATGAGGCAGAGGCTTACGCTAATGACATCATTCCTAAAGCACGTGGTGCAGCAGCGCGTCAGTTAGAAGAAGCGGGTGGTTATAAGGCACGTGTCATTGCAGAGGCTGAAGGTGCGGCGAGTCGCTTTACCCAGGTTCTTGAAGAGTATGAACGTGCACCTGAGGTGACCCGTGAGCGTCTCTATATTGATGCGGTGCAAACTGTCTTGACCAATACCAGCAAGATTATGATCAGTGTTGATCAGAGTAATAGTCTGATGTACTTGCCGCTCGATCGAATGATGCAGCAAGGGGCGGCGACCAGTAATTTTTCAATACCGCAAAATTTCTCTAGCAGCATCAACCAACCGACGGTGAATAGTGTAGAGAGCCGTATTCGTGATGTTGTGCGTGGCCGAGGAGAGCGATAATGCAGAAGAGTTCAATTTTTTTAACCGGTGTGGCGGCTATCGTAGTGATCGTGGTCTCCTGTACTTATACCGTTGCGGAATATCAGCGTGCGATCTTACTGCAACTGGGTGAGATCAAAGAGACCAGTATTGACCCTGGTCTGCACTTTAAAATTCCATTCATCAATAGCATACGCTACTTTGATGCGCGTATTCAGACCCTGGATGCGCCACCTGAGCGCTATCTCACCAGTGAGAAGAAAAACGTTGAGGTGGATGCTTTCATCAAATGGCGAATCGCCGATGTTGCGCGTTTTTATACCGCAACCGGTGGTGGTGATGTGCGTCGTGCCAATCTGCTGTTATCGCAAATCATTAAAGATGGCCTGCGAGATGAGTTTGGTAAGCGCACTATGCAGGAAGTTATTTCCGGCGAGCGTAGCCAAGTGATGGATGTGATTAGCGCTAAAGCCTCTAAACAGGCGGATGAGATTGGTATCGATGTGGTGCAGGTTCGCATCAAGCGTATCGATCTGTCGGCAGATATCTCTGATTCGGTCTATCGCCGTATGGAGGCTGAGAGGCAGCGGGTAGCTAATGAACTAAGATCACAAGGTGCTGAGGCGGGTGAGCGTATCCGGGCAGAAGCAGAGCGTGAGCGCACTATTCTGTTGGCTGAGGCGTTTCGTGATTCTGAGCAGTTGCGCGGTGAAGGTGATGCCAAAGCTTCCGAGATTTATGCAAAAGCATATAGTAAAAATCCGGAGTTTTATGCGCTTTATCGTAGCTTGGATGCCTATACCAAAACCTTTGCAGATAAAGGTGACATTATGATTATTGATCCCAATAGTGAATTCTTCCGTTATATGATGAATCCGACGGGCAAATAGTAGACTGTCATATGACCGGGGCACCCGAAAGGTGTCCCGGTTTTTTTGTTTTTAAGGAATGTGAAATGTGGAATGAACTGCTGGTTGCCATTGCGTTGGTATTTGTTATTGAGGGCATTTTGCCATTTGTAAATCCCAAAGGAATGCGCCGCGCCTGGGCTACACTTGCGGAGATGGATGACAGATCACTGCGTAGTACGAGCCTTATCAGTATGGGGGTTGGCGTATTATTGCTCTATCTGGTGAGATAACCCTGTAAGTGAAAGGCTGTTCGGGCTATCATATGCGCCTCAAGAAATGTTAGATGAATCATGACTCAACAACCTATGACTAATCGTTGGCTACTGCCTGAGGGCGTTGAAGGCCTACTGCCGAAACAAGCGGAATATCTAGAACAGTTGCGCCGTCAACTTCTGGATCTTTTTCATACCTACGGTTATGAGCTGGTGATGCCGCCACTGATTGAGTATCTCGACTCACTCTTGGTCGGTACCGGCCATGACCTTGACCTGCAAACTTTCAAGCTGATTGACCAACACACTGGCCGATTAATGGGGCTGAGGGCAGATATGACACCGCAGGTGGCACGCATCGATGCCCACCAGCTTCGTCGCGAAACCCCCACTCGCCTCTGCTACATGGGCAGTGTCTTGCACACCCGCACCGAGCAGGGTGGTTCACGCTCGCCACTACAAATCGGTGCTGAGCTTTATGGCCATGCTGGGGTTGAGAGTGACGTTGAAGTGCTTTCGCTGATGCTCAATATGATCTCAGAGGTGGGTTTGCAGGGTGTTTCTGTTGATTTTGGCCATGTCGGTATTTTCCGTGGTTTGTCACAACAGGCTTGCTTGAGTACAGAGCAGGAGCAGTTGCTGTTTGATGCGCTACAACGAAAATCAAAGCCGGAAATTAGTGAATATGTTGCCCAGAGCGGTATGGACGCTGACCTCTCCGAGATGATTTTAGCGCTGATTGATTTAAACGGTGGCTTCGATGTGATTGAACGGGCTCGGGTGGTTTTGGCGAAAGCGAGTGAATCGGTACACCGGGCGCTGGATAATGTCGCGGCGATTGCCGAGCAAGTGAAACAGCGTAATCCTGATATTAAGTTGCACTTCGACCTTGCGGAGTTGCGGGGCTTTAACTACCACACGGGTGTTGTGTTTGCCGCCTACCTGCCTGACTGCTCCCAAGCGGTGGCTCAGGGTGGTCGTTATGATGATATTGGCAAGGCGTTTGGTCGTGCGCGACCCGCAACAGGCTTTAGTGCTGACCTCAAGCAGATGGTGGCGCAGCTTAATAGTCAGCTTTATAATATCAGCGCAATTTTTTCCCCTTACGCAAGTGATGAGTCGCTGCGCAAGGCAATCGCGGCACTGCGCGCAGAGGGTGAGCGTGTCATAGAGGCGCTGCCTGGGCAGCCAGCCGATGCAACAGAAATGGCCTGTGATCGAGTGTTGGTCAAGCAGCAGGGTCACTGGACAGTTATAGAGGTCGAGAAGAGCTAGTATGGGTAAAAATGTTGTTGTAATTGGCTCCCAGTGGGGGGATGAGGGTAAAGGGAAAATTGTTGACCTGCTTACTGATCAGGCAAATGTCGTTGCCCGCTTTCAGGGTGGCCACAATGCAGGCCACACTTTGGTTATTGGTGGTAAAAAGACCGTATTGCACCTGATTCCATCCGGTATTCTGCGTGACAACGTACAGTGCATGATTGGCAACGGCGTGGTGGTGGCTCTGGATGCACTGCTAAAAGAGCTATCCATGCTCAAGGGTCAAGGTATTCCGGCAGCTGAACGCCTCAAGATTAGTGACTCATGCCCGTTGATCCTCCCTTATCATATCGCCTTGGATCAAGCGCGTGAGATTGCCCGTGGCGCTAAAAAAATTGGTACCACCGGGCGTGGTATCGGCCCTGCCTATGAAGATAAAGTGGCTCGCCGAGGCCTGCGGATGGGTGACCTCTTTCAGCCAGAATTTTTTGCAGAGAAGTTAAAAGAGACCATGGAGTACCACAACTTCATGCTTAAAAACTACTTTAAAACTGATGAAGTAGACTATCAAGCAACGCTGGATGAAGTGATGTCCATGGCTGAAGAGGTCAAGCCGATGGTTGCGGATGTAACTGAGTTGCTATATCAGTTGTCCAAAAAAGGTGAAAGTGTACTGTTTGAAGGTGCGCAAGGCGCTTTGCTGGATATTGACCACGGCACATACCCTTATGTTACCTCATCCAATACCACCTCAGGTGGCGCTTGTACCGGTGCCGGTGTGGGTCCTGTGAATATTGATTATGTTTTGGGGATTACTAAGGCATACACCACTCGTGTAGGTGAGGGGCCATTCCCAACCGAGCTGGATGATGAAATTGGTAATCACCTGGGCGTTAAAGGGCATGAATTTGGTGCCACTACTGGGCGCAAGCGCCGCTGCGGTTGGTTCGACGGGGTTGCCCTGCGTCGCGCTATTCAGATTAATGGTATGACGGGCCTCTGCATTACCAAGTTGGATGTGTTGGATGGATTGGAGAGTATTTGCCTCTGTATCGGTTATGAGTTTAATGGCGAAGTCCGTAATACGCCTCCTTCCGGTGCGGATGCCACGGCGGCTTGCAAGCCGGTTTATGAGACCATGCCTGGCTGGAGCGAAAACACCTTTGGTGTGACTGATTTTGATGCGCTGCCAGAAAATGCGCGTGCTTACTTAAATCGGCTGGAAGAGGTGTGTGAAACACCTATCGATATTATCTCCACCGGGCCAGATCGTAAGGAGACGATTGTTTTACGCCACCCTTTTAGCACCTAAATAGTGACTCATTTGTGCCGATAAAAAAGACCCGTAGCATGGTGAGTGCTACGGGTTTTTTTAGTCATACCATTTAACGATTGGTGGGTGTAATATGTGTTTGCGCTGAATCTGCACTAAATGGCTTGATACAGATGAATAGGCCGAAAAAAGGAATTAACGACTTTCAATGAGTATTAGACACCGTTTACTGCTGATTATTTTTCTGGTTGCACTACTTCCCGCGCTGGTAGTGGGGTATGTCAACTTTACACATACCCGTGATCTTCTAGAACAGCAGGCGCTGAGCAGCCTAGAGCGGCAGGCGTTATTGAAAGAGGGTGAGATGTTTATTCACCTCAAAGAGCTCTATACGCGCACCATCGATTTTAGCTCGGATGGGTTTATTCGCGATGAAGTTGAGAGGCGTGATAACGATGGGCCTTCTGTGGCGCTGGCCGAACACCTCAAACTAAACAAGCAATCTCTGGATTCGCGTATTGTTCTTATTAATGCTTACCGGTTTGACGGCCCCCTAGTCGCGTCAACATCAATCAACCAACCACAGACTATCCCTCACCTTAATAAGTTTGCTACCACTACCGAGTGGCCCTACCTTTCGATCACTCTCGCAGAGGGTGGGGGAAAATTGTTCGATTTTTTCCAGCCGATTCCCTCCCGCCTTTCCAGTGGCGAGCGCGCTGGCTATTTACAAATACGCTTTAATGTTGAGCTGTTTGATGAGTTGATGTTTCCCCAATCTATCCATGACCGCCATAATTATGCTGCTTACGACCTCTCCCACATGCGGGATAAGAGTGTCACTTACCTAGTAAGTCAGCAGGGGTACTTGATTAATGAGGTTGATGGTATTGAGGGGAATAACCCCGCTATTAATACACTGCCAACGACCCGCTGTATTGAACGAGGGGAGTCGATGTCTGGCCGCTGGCAAAACTATGCGGGCCAGGATGTGCTGGGATCGTCTCACTGTATCGATATTGGCGAAGATCGCTGGACTCTAGTGACAGAGATAGATCAGGATGAGGCGTATGGTGCGATTGCATCATCAGGTTATTTTCTATTTATTTCACTGCTCTTCAGTATTGTGCTGATCATTATTGCAGCGGTCTATCTCAGTAATATTATCTTTCGCCCCATAAAATCACTGCATCAAAGCGCGGTGAGGATTTCAGAAGGAGACTGGGAGCATCGAGCCGCACTGAGAGGTGTCGGTGAGTTGTCGGAGCTGTCTCACACTTTTGATCACATGGTAGATGCGCTGCGCAGTACGCAAAAAAACCTTCAAGAGGCCAATCAGCAGCTGCTCAGGAATAATAGCGAACTTATTTTTAAACAGCGCGCACTGGATGAGCACACCTTGGTGATTGAGGTTGATAAAGCAGGGGTGATTGTCTCTGTTAATGAAGCACTCTGTGACGGTAGCCAGTATACGGAACAGGAGCTTGTAGGCCAGCCAATCTCTATTTTAAGACCGCTTAACTACAGCAAAGATCTTTTCTCTGAGCTAAGGGAAGAGGCTCAAAAAGGGCATGTTTGGCATGGTGATCTGCCGGGTCGTCGCAAGGATGACACTCTTTATTGGGTGGCGACTACCGTTGTGCCTTTTCTTGATCAAGAGGGCACGCCAGAGCGCTTTCTGGTTATTCAGACGGATATTACACACCAGAAAGTGAATGAAGAGAAATTGAGTCGTTCGAACCGGGCATTAACCGCATTGGCAGAGATGCAGGGCATTAGCGGAAGCTATCACGATGAAACCCTTTGGGCACAGGCGATCACGGATGGTTTGAGTCACTGCTACGATGTCGTGTGGGTGGATATCTATAATCACTCAGAAGATGAGATGGTTACACTGGCGACGACTCTCAGCGCGGCGGAAGAGGCGACGGTTAATGACCCCTTCTCTCTCTTTATTGAGCAAGGTGCGTTATGTGGTGTGGCCGCTATTCACCAACATCTGGAGCGCTTTCCAAAGACATCACCTTGGGCTTCCTATGTTGAGGCGGGCTATTATGCGGTCATCACCTTGCCGATAAAAAACCATCAAGATCTGCTTGGACATTTGCAGCTACTTTCAACAGATCCCGAGGCCTTCTGTGATGATGAGGTTGATCTTCTGCATAAGCTGGTGGGTGAGCTGGCCACCGGGCTATTTCTAATGCGTACCCAGAGTGATAAACAGAGGGTGGAGCATCAACTCTCTGCAAGCACACAAAACCTAGAGCAAGCTCAAGAGATTGCTCAGCTAGGGAGCTGTGAGTGGTTTTTTGAGGAGGAGTATCAGGTTTGGTCTGCTCAGCTCTATCGTATGCTGGGTTATCAGCCGGGTGAAGTAGAGCCATCACGGGAACAACTCTACAGCGTAATTCACCAAGACGATCGCCAGATGGTCAATAGTGCAATTGAGCAGCTGAAACGAATTGGCGGAGTCTGCAACTTGGAGTATCGCTTTGTTTTGGCGAGTGGTGAGGTGCGAAATATATCCACTAAAGCCAAGCTCGATATCGAGTCGGATACTCCAAAAATCATTGCCACCATGCAAGATATTACGGACCGTATCAGCATGGAAAATGAGCGCAAAGCCCTGGAAATACAGTTAAAGCAGTCACAACGATTGCAGGCCATTGGCCAGCTAACGGGAGGAATTGCGCACGATTTTAATAACATGCTGGCGGCAATATTGGGCTACACCGATTTGGCAAAAACGATGATATTGCCAGACCAAGCAAATATCGCAGGCTATTTAGGGGAGATTGAGAAGGCGGGTTTCCGGGCCAGAGATCTAGTTCAGCAGATGCTCATCTATAGCCGTCGTGAAAAGAACCACGATACGGAAGTGTTAGACCTTAATCATCTGCTGCGTGACAGCTTAAAGATGTTGAAGTCGACGATTCCCCCCTCGATTACTATCAACTGTGAATTTGAGGGTGATGAAGAGTTGTTAATTAAAGGGTTGTCGGTTGAGCTGCACCAGATCGTGACCAATCTTGTGATCAATGCACGCGATGCGATTGGTGAGAAAGGGGTGATTGATATCACGTTGCGGCATGCCGATGTGGAGGGGCAGTTGTGTTCATCCTGTCAGCACTACTTTAGTGGCGAGTATGTGGTGCTGAAAATTAAGGACAGTGGCCAAGGTATTCCCGAGCAGCAACTCTTCTCGATATTTGAGCCATTTTTTACCACTAAAGAGGTGGGTAAAGGAACCGGGATGGGTCTCTCAATGGTGCATGGCCTAGTGCACAATCATGATGGGCACCTCTGTGTTGAATCACGTTTGGGAGAGGGGACCCGCTTTGATCTCTATTTCCCAGTGCCGGCCACACTTCAGAGCGTTGAGATTGATGTACCTAAAGAGGAGCCAGTGATGGCCAGTGAAATAGCGACCACGACACGGGTAATGGTGGTGGATGATGAGATGTCCGTAGCGATTATGATCCAGCGCCAGCTGGAGTCCATTGGATTACAATCCAAGGTATTTTTTGATAGCCAGCAGGCATTGGCCTATTTTGAATCACACCCTACAGAGATTGACCTGCTTATTTCTGACCAAGCGATGCCCGGTTTAATGGGCCATGAAATGATTGCAAAGATGAGAGCAATCAACCCTCTTTTGCCGGTTGTGGTCTGCACAGGATTCAGCGCAAAAGAGGTGTTGGCACTGTTTAAACAGGTTGATGGCATCGAAGTGGTCTGCAAGCCCGTAGATTTAACTGCTTTTACCACAGCACTGCAGCGGGTACTCGGCAGAGGCGAGGGGTGAACGAAGGTGACCGGGCTGCCGGTCATTGTCTCTATTGGTGCTGCTCTTTTGAGTGAGCTTTTTCCGGATGATTAAAAGCTAACGACACGGTTGCCATGCCCATCCGTTGAGAGTGTCGCTTGTTCGGGTGGCCGCTCGCTGCGGCCGCCGTAGTCAGGGAATTGGTAGTGAGTTTCATTGCCTTCGATGATTGGTTTAAAGCCTGAACGTGGTAATTCGTGCAGTAAAATATCGGTAAGGTAGAGCGAGTCTTCACGCTGCTGGGTATTCATTATTTTTTGTAGTAGCGTGATCTCTTCGATACCAAAGGCATCCATTTTTTTGCCCATCTCATATTGCAGTACATGCAGTATTCGACGGTAAAGTGCCATCCCTTCTCGGTTCTGTGCAAATATCAATTTTGCACAGCATTTGAAAATAAGCTGATCTAAGGTGTAGGTGACATTTTTTTCCATAGTTTTAATCCAAGTACTCGCAGCCTGCGATATAAGCACCATCACGGGAAGCGTTGTAGAATTTAAGGGTGTTGTGCTCTTCAATATAGGTGACAAGATGTCTCAAATATTGAATAAACTGTAAATTGGTGGCTTGTTGCTGGCCATGACCATTGGTAACGCGGTATTTTGAGTCCATAAATTCACTACCGACATGCTCTTGTAGTGACCCTTTTACATGGTATTTATTATTAGGAAAAGAGAAGTCAGCACCACAGATTACCACCTCTTTTGCTCCCATCTTCACCGCCAAATCGATGGCCGGGTGAATGACGCTGCCACCCGAGAAGAGCACGCCCTTGGGGATGGATGGCATCAGTTGTTGGTGGTAAGGGTTGTAAATAGTATAGGCAACATAGCGCGGGCCTTGCCACTGCTCAATCGTCTCTTTGGCGATGTCAGGAAAGTAGATGAGCGGGGTGTGGTATCTAAAATCATCATCCATGGGAAAGTCGAGCCACTTTGCAATGTGAGGGTGCATATCGATTGAGACCACAAAATCTGCTTTTATCCCCTGTTCGTAGAGTGATTTCACAGCGGTATCGGCGGCAATGAGGATCTTGTCACCACGATCCCTCAGTAGTGAGAAGCTCTGTTCCAGAGTAGGGCCGGTTCCGGCGACGTAGATGGTTTGGTCACCGGCAGTGCCAAAATATGCGCTGACATCTTTATCGGCGGTGATGTAAGGGAGGTTATGTTGAATCTGCTGCTCTCGCTTGCCATCGTTGCTCAAAAGGGCGTTGGCATATGCACTGGATAAGTCAATCAACAGGCAGTCTGCAAGCCAGCGGGTTTGCTCGTCGGCCAGGGTGAGGCAGGCGGGTTCAATGCAGTAGATTTCGCGGCTATCGATGCCCGGCAGGTTTTTTCCGAATACCAGTGTCACCTTTTTATCTTTTAACCATTTGCTATGATCAATAAAGTCCAGTATTGCTGCAAAAACTGCAACATTCAGGATGACTACTTTGATGCGCTGAATATTTTTTCGCCGTAACAGTGACTTGATCAGCTCACCATGAGCGGTGCCGTAGACGGTGACGTTATGGCAGGTTGGGGTGAGGTGGCAGGTTTGAATTTCAGTGATCTGTTGACGATTGTAGATGCTGGCCAGGTGGATCTCATTGACACAGAGTGTTGGATAACTGCCCGAGCTATCGAGAGTAATGTTTTCATCGGCAACACTGGCGCAAAGCTCATCTGCCAGTTGTGGCCAGCGCTTTGTAATGATATTTAACTGCTGTTTTTTATTCGCTACCAGCATGTGCAGGATCCTGTTGGTGATGTCAGTTATTGGGCGAGGCGCTGGATAATGGTATGGCGTAATGAGTTGCACTCGTTTTGATCCCAAAGGGGCTGATGTTGCTCATTGGTAATAAAAAAGAGATCCTCGACACGTTCACCGAAAGTGGCAATTTTGGCGTTGTGGAGTTCAATTTTATGTTGCCATAACGCAGCACCGATACGAGCCAATACCCCGGGGCGGTCAGCGGTTACCACCTTCATTATCGTGCGCTTGTTCTGTTTATCATGCTGGAAGGTGACTTTTGTCGGAATAGGGAAGTGCTTGAGCTGTGTTGCGGCCCGTTTGTTGATGATGGCGGGCTTGTTTCCTTCAATTTCAAGGTGGCGTTTAATGGTTGTCACTACCTCATCGAGTGACTCTTTTTCATAAATGGCTTCACCTTGTTGATCGAGAATAATAAAGGTGTCCAATGTGTAGCCATCGTTTGAGGTGACAATACGCGCATCCACAATATTCAAATTTAACTGCTCCAGGGCAGCGGTGATGCTGGCAAACAGGTGTGGTTTATCGGTGGTATAAAGGAACACCTCGGTGCCGCCACGGCGTGTCATCTGTCGGAGTACAATCAGTGGTAATGGCTCTGATTTGGCATTGATAATATGACGGGTCTGCCAGGCAATCTCATCGGCGCTGTGAACCTGAAAGTAGGCCTTATCCAGCCGCTGCCACTGTTGATTGGCTATTTCTGGGCTGATACGGTGCAGTGCCAATGTCTCCAGCGCCATCTGCTTGCTGTAAGCGAGTCGTTCAAGCTGTTCTAGGGGTTTATCCAGGCCACGGTTGAGTGCGCGGCTGGTTGCATAGAATAGCTCTTTGAGTAGCGAGTCTTTCCAGGTGTTCCATACGGCTGGGCTAGTGCTGCGGATGTCCGCAACGGTGAGCAGGTAGAGTGCGTCAAGGTGTTGCAGTGAGCCAACCTCAAGGGCAAATTGATTGATCACCGCGATGTCACTGAGATCCTTCCCTTGTGCTGTGCTGGACATTAACAGATGATTTTTTACCAGCCATGAGACCCTCTCTGCATCCTTTTCATCAAGGCGATGCTGTATACAAAACTCCCAGGCATCCACAGCACCCAGTTTGGCGTGGTCACCCCCGCGTCCTTTGGCAATGTCATGAAACAGTGCGGCGATGTAGAGCAGCTCTGGCTTGGCAAGCTGGTGGAATCGTTGGCTACAGAGGGGGTGCTCATGGGAAAACTCGGGTACGGAAAAGCGCCGCACATTCCGCAAAACCCCTAGCGTGTGCTCATCTACGGTGTAGACATGAAACAGATCGTGTTGCATCTGGCCGATTATCTTGTCAAAAACGGGTAGATAGGCCCCTAAAACACCGTAACGGTGCATACGGCGCAGTTCGTGGGTAACCCCCTCAGGTTGGCTCAATATGTCGATAAACAGCTGATTGCAGCGAGGGTCATTTCGATAGGTGTCGTTAATTCGGTGCAGGTTTTGATGTATCAAGCGAATGGTACCGGCACGTATCCCCTTAAGCTGGTGATGTTGCTCCAGTAGCAGGAATATCTCCAGCAGTGCGGAGGGGTGTTGTTTGAACAGATCGGGCTGGATCGCCTCAATAAACCCCTTGCGTACCTGGAAGTACGGATTGAGTGGTTTTGCTCTATCCGGTTCATTGATATAGAGAATCTCCTCCTTGAAGAGCTGTAACAGCATTTCATTGAGGCAGCTTAGCTCACGAACGGTGCGGTAGTAATCTTTCATGAAAAGTTCCACCGCCAAATGGTGTTCACTCTCACGGTAACCAAAGAGATCAGCCAGCTTGCGCTGATCATCGATCAGCAGGCGATCTTCGCGGCGTTTATTGAGGTGGTGTAGAGCCGTGCGTATACGCCAGAGAAACGCTTGCCCCTGGATAAGCTGCTGGTACTCTTGCTCAATTAAAAAGCCTCGCTCCACCAGTCCGCTCAGGGTATCTACATTAAAATGACGCTTGGATACCCAGCCGATAATCTGAATATCTCGCAGGCCGCCAGGCCCCTCTTTTAGGTTTGGCTCAAGATTATAGGCGGTGTCATTGTATTTATGGTGGCGCAGTGCCTGCTCTTGTAATTTTGCGGCAAAAAACTCATCTCCAGGCCAGATGTGGCTAGGGCCAACACTGTCACGCATCTGTTCAAAGAGTGGCTCACTTCCAGTAATACAGCGTGCTTCCATTAAGTTTGTGGCAATGGTGACCTCTTCACTGCCGTGATGGATGCATTCGTTTACGGTGCGAACGCTGCTCCCCACCTCCATGCCAATATCCCAGAGCATGGTGAGCAGGCGCTCGATATACTGGCAGATCTCTTCGTTATTTTGCTCGTGCAACAGCACCATAATATCGATATCAGAGTATGGGTGTAGCTCGCTGCGACCATAACCACCCACTGCTACTAGCGTGGCTTGTTGCTGAATTTCTGGCGGCAGGTGAAGTTGCCAGCACTGTATAAGAAGTTGATCAACCAGCCACGCCCGCTGTTGCACCAGTATGGTCACCGGTACCCCTTGTTCAAAGCGAGTGGCCAACTCGGCTTCGGCTATTTTAAGGGTCTCTTTGAAGGCTTTGAATAGTGGGGTGCTGCTGCTGAGTTTTTTCCTGAATTCAGTCAACTCAAAAAGCACGTTACGGTCAGTCTGCATGTTAATCCGCTTGGGTAAGGATGTCATAGCCATCGTCGGTGACCAGTAGCGTGTGCTCCCACTGTGCCGAGAGGCTGCGATCTTTTGTCACCACCGTCCACTCGTCAGGTAGAAGTTTTATCGCCGCTTTACCGGTGTTAACCATGGGTTCTATAGTGAAGATCATGCCCGCCTCAAGAACAACACCGGTATTCGGCTTTCCATAGTGGAGAACCTGAGGCTCTTCGTGGAACTTTCGCCCAATGCCGTGGCCGCAGTACTCTTTGACAATGGAGAAGCCATTTTTTTCAGCATGTTTTTGAATCGCATAGCCGATGTCGCCCAGATGGTTGCCCGCCTTGACTCGTTCAATGCCCTGCCACAGGCACTCCTCACTGATGCGTACAATACGCTCCGCAAGAATGGAGGGTTTACCAATCATGAACATCCGGCTGGTATCACCATGAAAATCATCCTTAATCACCGTAATATCGACATTGATAATGTCGCCATTTTTAAGCTTTTTGTCACTGGGAATGCCGTGGCAAACCACATGATTGATTGAGGTGCATATGGATTTTGGAAAACCATGATAATTGAGTGGTGCTGGGATAGCATTCTGTACATCAACAATATAATTATGACAGAGGGTATTGAGCTGATTTGTGGTAATACCCGCCTGCACATGAGGTGTGATCATATCCAGTGCTTGCGCCGCCAGTCGGCCAGCAACGCGCATTTTTTCAATTTCTTGTCTGCTTTTGATGTGTATGGACACAATCCAACCCTTTAAATTTCAACCGTAACGGAGCCATTATATCGTAACAGCGTAATGCTGTTGATGAAAAAATATCTGTAAAATATGATGGTCGGTGTAGGCAGGGTACCCCGCTGTGTCAGGATAGTTGTCACCTCAGTTGAAACCGATAAATGAAAAGACAGGGAGCCCTTGGCTGCCCGATTAGCCTTTTTGATTACACTACTCTTGGCTTGATTTCTCTTTTTGCTATTTTTTGCAATAAAATCTCTGTGATTGAAGCAACTAAGACAAACCCAATAAGAATATACACAATATGGTCTGATACCCTGCTGACATAAATAAGGGCAAGTATCATAGCAATAAAACTTAGCATAGCAGCAATAAAGACTAAGCTTTTAGAACCACCTGTTTCGGAAATTATTTTTAGATGCCCAATGTGAGTAACAGTATGGACAAACAAAATGGATATTGAGCCAATAGCTGCTATTTCAGATAAATCGAACAAAAGGGATGAAATAATAACCGGT
>JALSJH010000033.1 GCA_026989455.1 Chromatiales bacterium
CAGCGTAATAGTGTTGTTTTACCGATACCATTTGGGCCAATGATGGCGATACGCTCGCCCGCCTCAATCATTAAATTCAAATTATTGAATAGCACCTTGCCATCAAAGCTTTTGCCTAATTCAGTGACTTCAACCGCTTGGCGATGAAGTTTTTTGGCCTGTTCGAAACGGATGAAGGGATTAACACGACTGGAGGGTTTGATCTCATCCAGCTCAATTTTATCGATCTGCTTGGCTCGGGAGGTCGCCTGCTTCGCTTTTGATGCATTCGCTGAAAAGCGGCTAACAAACTGCTGTAACTCAGCAATTTGCGCCTTCTTTTTGGCATTATCGGAGAGTTGACGCTCGCGAGCCTGTGTTGAGGCCAGCATGTAGTCATCGTAATTACCGGGGTATACACGCAGCTCGCCAAAATCCAGATCCGCCATGTGGGTGCAGACACTGTTCAGAAAGTGACGATCATGGGAGATGATAATCATGGTACAGTTGCGCTGATTCAACACCCCCTCCAACCAGCGAATAGTATTAATATCCAGGTTATTGGTCGGCTCATCCAGAAGTAAGATTTCCGGATCAGAGAAGAGCGCCTGAGCCAGCAATACCCGCAACTTCCAGCCAGGGGCCACCTCACTCATGGGGCCGGTATGCTGTTCAATCGGAATACCCACTCCCAGTAGCAACTCACCGGCGCGTGATTCGGCAGTGTAACCATCCATCTCTGCAAACTCCACTTCAAGGTGGGCAACCTTGATGCCATCGGCTTCTGACATATCGGGCAGGGAGTAGATGCGATCACGCTCTTTCTTAACCTCCCACAACTCTTCATGCCCCATAATCACCGTATCGAGCACACTGCACTCTTCGTAGGCAAACTGATCTTGGCGCAATTTACCCAGACGCTCATCAGGCCCCTTGGAGACATTGCCCTCCGACGGCTCCAGATCACCCCCTAGAATCTTCATGAGTGTCGACTTACCGCAACCATTAGCACCGATCAGGCCGTAACGATTGCCCTCACCAAACTTGACGGAGATATCTTCAAAAAGAGGTTTAGCACCAAACTGCATGGTGATATTAGCGGTGGTGAGCATAGCGTGTTCCCGAGTGTCTAAATATTGAACAGATAAAAGGGCGCTATTGTAGCGTATGTGACCGAAGAAAGGGGGGCACTAGCAGAGATTTTTTCAGGAGATGTTCAAGCACTCATCAAACCGCAAAATTTAGCGCTTCAATCCCAAATATTGCGCGACCTCATTGATGTCGGGGCGGCCCTCTTCATGGCCGAAAAAACAGATATTCTCCCGCGAGCCATCATCCCGTATCACCCCCACAACAAATTCTGACTTGTGCTGCTGTGCCAGAGAGTAGAGGAAACTAAGCGGTGCTTTCAATCCGGTTTTTTTACCTGTTTCAAGGCTCAAACCCACCACAAGCTCATCATCAGACGGCGCGACCAGCGAGCGATGTTGAACAGGATTTTGTTGTAACCAAAGTGCGATCGACGCGGCCATGGGCTCCGCAACTTCGGCCAACTCATCGTGCTCTGCCAGTATATATATTTTCACTCAGCTTCACCCTTCACCAAACGAATACCCTTGGCTTCAATCACAATCAGATTTTTTTTGTAGAGATAACCAATAGCACGTTTAAAGCTTTTTTTGCTTTCACCCAGCGCTTGCTTGATCTCCTCAGCAGCACTTTTATCATGCAGGGGCAAGAAGCCACCGGCTTTGTGCAGTTCAGCCACAATACGCTCAGCCAGATCCGCTATTTTATCACTGCCGGTTCTACTCAAGGTGACATCCAGCTTGCCATCATCCCGCACCCGCTTGATGTAACCGCGCATCCGCTTGCCGTAACGCAGCTCCTGAAAAACATCGTCAAAATGCACCAAGCCCCAATAGCTATCATTCACAATCACCTTATGACCTAGGTCACTGCTCTCCGCAATCAACAGGTTCACCTCATCACCCTCCATCAAACGACAGCGCCATTTATCGAGAAAACGATCATATTTAGAGCTGGCAACAAGTCGCCCCTCGCCATCCTGCTTCAGATAGACAATATAGGACTTCCCCTTCTCCATCGGGCGACGCTGTTCGGGCTTAGGAACCAATAGATCTTTATCCAGCCCCCAGTCGAGGAAGGCACCCACAGGGTTAACATCAATCACCTTCAGATAGGCACAGCGCCCCAACGTCGCTCTGGGGCGCTGGGTAGTGGCAATAATTTTATCTTCCGAATCGAAATAGAGAAATACCGCCAGCTCATCACCCACCGCACTCCCGCTCGGTACAAACTTGTTAGGCAGTAAGATTTCACCCCACTCGCCGCCCTCCAGATAGAGACCAAACGGCACCTCTTTAACCACCCGAAGGGTATTAAACTGACCAACTTCAACCATGGAATTCTCCACCCTCTGCAATCATCGCGGGGCTCTCTAGGCTGACACGCCCGAGTGCACCGCTTCGGTAATCATTCAATAACACCTCAGAAGCCTTATGCAGATCAACCCGACCACCGGGGCGCAACCCACCGCGCTTACGGCCAATCTCTTCCAGTAGCGCCAGATCACTCCCGGGCAACTGCTTGAGTTTATAGCGTGTGAGCATCACCTCGGGGTAAGCCTTTAAAAAGTAATCTGCGGCATAAAGTGCCACATCCTCAAACTCAATTGCGGTGTTCTTAACCGCCCCAGAAACCGCAAGCCGGTAACCAAAATCGGCACTCCCCATGCGCGGCCAGAGAATACCCGGGGTATCCGAAAGCACAATACCGCCCTCTAAATAGATCTTCTGTTGCTGCTTGGTCACTGCAGGTTCATCCCCCACCTTTGCCACACTGCGGCCTGCCAGTGCATTAATCAGAGTCGATTTACCGACATTGGGCACCCCCATAATCATCGCCCGAATCGGCTTCAAAAACTCATCATTACGGTGGGGAAGCAGCTTGCGGGCAAGCTCCAATATTTTGCCGCGCACATGGGCGCGGTGGGTGCAGCTCAAAGCCACCGCTTTCACCCCACGCTCTTGCTCGTAGTAATCGAGCCAGAGCGGAGTTATTTTGGGATCTGCCAGATCATTTTTATTGAGAATTTTGATACAGGGGCGATCTTCGCGCAGCTCTTTCACCGTCGGGTTTTCACTACTAAAAGGGATTCTGGCATCCATCACTTCAATCACCAGATCGACTCTTGGCATCACCTTTTTCATCTCTTTTCGAGCCTTGTTCATATGCCCGGGATACCAATTAACCGCCATCACTCACTCTCAACATAGATCTTAAAGTAACCATTTTACCTCATTCCCATAAAGAATACCCACCAATCAGTCACGCCAAAAGATGAAAAAGCCTGTACACTTCACACTCCATTTTTAAGCTGTAGCAAGCACCTCAGAGGGTTTATCATGATATTTTCATCCTTGGATCTAGCACCCGAAATTCAGAAAGCACTCGATGCCTGCGGCTACAGCCAGATGACACCCATCCAACAGCAAGCCATTGTCCCAGCGCGGCGCGGCAAAGACCTACTGGCCAACGCCCAAACCGGAACCGGAAAAACCGCCGCCTTCACACTGCCCATTTTGCAGCAGATGGTTGACCGACCAAAGACAACACTACCCGGCAATGTGCGCACACTGGTATTAACCCCCACAAGGGAGCTTGCCGAGCAGCTGTCAGAAACCATCAAACGCTATGGCCAGTTCCTACCCTTCTCGATCACTGCGCTGTATGGCGGAGTAAAAATAAGCAGCCAAGAGAGTAAGCTAAAAGCGGGCACCGACATTATCATCTCCACCCCAGGCCGCCTGCTAGAGCACCTAGTAGAGGGCAACATCAATCTGTCAGAAGTTGAGTTTTTAGTACTGGATGAAGCGGATCGCATGCTCGACATGGGCTTTATCGCCGATGTTCAACAGCTGTTGCAAAAGATACAGAAAAAGCGCCAAACCCTGCTCTTTTCTGCCACCCTATCGCAACCGGTCAAAGATCTAGCCAATAAGTTGCTTCACAAACACCAAGTGGTCAGTGTCGCCAAGCAAAATGCCATTGCCGACACCATCACCCACGTTGTCTACCCAGTTGCAGAACACGACAAACCGGCACTTTTTGTGGAGCTGCTACAAGCACAAAATTGGTTCAAAGTATTGGTATTTACCAGCACCAAGGCACAGGCCGACCAACTGATGCTCACTTTAAAGAAAGCAAAAATAAAATCTGCACTCTGCCACGGAGATAAAAGCCAAGGCTCACGCCGCCGCGCACTGGCCGACTTTAAAAGCGCAAAAATTCAAGTATTGATCGCCACGGAAGTGGCCGCACGAGGGTTAGACATCCAAGACCTGGAGCATGTTGTTAACTACAACCTGCCATTCCTTGCAGAAGATTATATCCACCGCATTGGCCGCGCCGGTCGAGCGGGTGCCAAAGGGGAAGCCATCTCACTGGTCAGCCGCGAAGAAGAGCGCACCCTGGCAAACATCGAACGACTGATTGGCAGCCGCATTAAACGCATAAAAATAGCCGGATACAAAGTGGGAGACCGCGACACACTACTCGAAAACATCGCACAACGCCGCCGCCCACCCCGCGCCAACAAAGCCAGCCAAACCCGAATCAGCCACAATAAAGCCAACACTCGCCGCACCAGTAAATAGAAGGAGATCTGACCGCCAACAGGGGTG
>JALSJH010000034.1 GCA_026989455.1 Chromatiales bacterium
CGGCAGTGTCGTTGGAAAAGGAGAGGCCGTGGGAGGAGACGGTGTCAAACAGTCCGGCAAAATGCACTTTTACTTCACCCACTTGATAACCCTCATCTTCGAGTTGTGTGGCCACTGATTTGGCATCAAACAGGGCCTTATGGATAAAGCTGCGTGCGGCGGCGGCACCGCGGCTGAAACCAAAGACATCCAGGGTGAGGGTTTCGATCAGGGCATCTTTTTCTTGATGATTTACCTGGATTTTTTTAACAACATCCAGCATCCCTTTTTTAACCTTGTTTTTGACCCCGGATATCCCTACACCAAGGGCATAACCCAAAATTTTATCACTCTTTTTGTCACGACTGCCAGGGCCTTCGATGTAGGATGCCAGTGTTAATTGGTAAGTCGGGGTTGGGTCGGTTTCAAGGTTTTGTTCCAGCTTAACAACATTGGTGTAACCGTTTTCATAACTGCCCTCACCCTTGCGTTTTTTATAGATGCCTTTGGCTTTTTTGAGATCTTCCAGCGACATCTCTTTTTTTAAATCAGCCACCGTCTGGCGCTCTTCTGCTGTTAGCTCATGCGCTTGCGCCGAAACCAGCCGCTGGTCGATGTTGGTGCGGTTATTGAGTGTGCCGTCAAAGAAGATGCCGTAGCGGATGCTGATTCTCTTCAGCTCCTTTTCCGGCTCTGTGGGTATCTCTGCTGATGCGGATTTTTCGCCCATTTCCATTAGATGTTCTCTTTTTGAGTATTGTGGCTGTTTTGCGGTATTTTTTCTACTCGCACCGCAGCGCGCAGGGCGCCATCGGCAGAGCTGTAAACCAGGTGACTGTTAGGGCCAGTGTGGCTTAGCAGGTTATGTGCGGCCAGCCCCATCAGCACCGGGCCGGTGGCGGCACCCAGGTCGCCGTAACAGTCGGCGGGGTGGGCGATGGTGATCTGTTCTTGCAGGTGGTGCTCACTGCGTAGCATCGCCACCGCGCACTCTTTTGCCCAGTAGTGTTCGCCGTTCATGCTGGAGTAGATGGTGTGTATGTTTCTGCCGTGGTTATCGGCTAATGCGCCTTTGAAGGCTTGATCCAGACCGTCGCCAAGGTAGGGCTGGTCACTCTCATCATGCAGGTTGCCAGGTTCTTCGCCCATGCCGGGCTGGCTTAAAGCGATAATCTGCTGATTTTGGACGAGTGCCCGTTGCGGGTGACGGGTCAGTAGCAGATACCCGGCCCCTTCTCCGGGGGCGAAACCGTCCATCACTCCGGGCGCCAGCAGACGCTGCCCGGCGCTCAGGTCATGAATGAGCGGATAATGCAAAGGGCTGTCACTGCCGCCTAACAGCACATAATCTTCCCCGGCTTCATAAAGGTAGCGCAGGGCGATATCCACCCCCTGGATACCCGCCGCACGGCCAGTATGCAGGCGGTGTACCCGGTCACTGCTTAGGGGGAGGTCATCCTGGGCGGCCAGGTTGGCAATTAACATTTTATGGTCAATGTGCATCACTGTGTGGCGCGGTTCTGCGAGGGCCAATACCAGTGGAATAACCGTTTGTGGTGTGGAAGAGAGAGCCAAGTAAGGCTGTTGGGCGAGCGCTTCGCGCAGGGCGACAATGGCCATTTTTATGATGTGCTCAAATTGGCTGCGGTAGCGGTTCCCCTGGTCTATTTCGGCTTCGACCTGTGGGAATACTGCTTCCGGAACATTACTCATGGTCACCGGCTGTCCATCCTGGGTGAAATAGTCAGAAACTCGATAACCACTGTACTCCGCTGCAATACCAATCGCGGTCATGTCGGTGTCGGCACCGACTGAGGTGATCATGCCGATACCGGCAATGTAGGCTTTGGGTGTCTCGCTCATGGGGTAAGTATCCTGGCCCGTGTGTTGGGTAGTGGGGTGTTGCTGTCACTTAATCTTGTAGGGTGCATTCAATGCACCAATGTAAGTTATTTTAGTACGTGAAACGCCGCCTACCAGGCATCAAGTAAAGAATATAGCCGTTAGCAGGTGAAAATCAGCCTCCTGTCGATCCTATATACCCCTAGCTGCCATTTCAAGCTGATGTTTCATCCCTAATCCTCGGATAGAAGCGCGAGATGATGTGTAAGACAGCTCTATTACATCCTGCAATCGCTGCATTAGTGCATCCATGCACGTCATATTATATTGGTTTCACAGTGAAATAAAAAATACGAGTCGCACCCACAGGTTCGGCGGCTATTTTTTGTTTTGCTGTGGAATCAATAGCTTGTGCAGCATACGTGTTTCTATCAGGGGATTAGGGTAGTAGGTGACGAGATTGGTGACTCTGAATTTAGGCATAAAAAAGGGGCGCATTGCGCGCCCCTAAAGTAGCACCACCGGAGGGTGGATTATTTGTTGGTAAACTCTGGGTAAGCTTCCATGCCACACTCAGCAAGGTCGACACCTTCGTACTCTTCTTCTTCAGTGACTCGAATACCCATCACCGCTTTGATAATGCCCCAGACCACCAGTGAGGCGATAAAGACCCAAGCGAAGATAACCGCAGCACCGATCAGCTGTGTTACCAGGCTTGCATCTGGGTTAGTAAAGGAGACAGCGATCAAACCCCAAATACCCACCACACCGTGAACAGAGATGGCACCAACAGGGTCATCAACTTTAACTTTATCCATACCGAGGATGGAGAAGACAACCAACACACCACCGATTGCACCGACCAAGGTTGATGCGAGTGGCGAGCCTGTGAGCGGCTCGGCGGTGATGGCGACCAGACCGGCTAATGCGCCGTTCAGAGCCATGGTTAAATCAGCCTTTCCAAACAGTAGACGTGAGGTGACCAGTGCGGCGATAACACCACCGGCAGCGGCCATGTTGGTGTTAACAAATACCTGTGCAACCGCATTAGCTTCGCCAACATCAGAGATTTTAAGCTCTGAACCACCGTTAAAGCCGAACCAGCCCATCCAGAGAATAAATGTACCGAGTGTCGCCAGTGGCATGTTGCAGCCTGGAATAGCGTTGACTGAGCCATCCTTGCCATATTTTCCTTTACGCGCACCCAACAGCAGCACCCCAGCAAGCGCCGCAGCGGCTCCCGCCATGTGAACAACACCTGAACCGGCGAAATCCATGAAACCCATTCCGTCTAGGAAGCCACCGCCCCATTTCCAGTAGCCTTGTACTGGATAGATAAAGCCGGTCATCACCACGGCGAATGCCAGGAAGGCCCACAGCTTCATACGCTCAGCAACCGCGCCTGAAACGATAGACATGGCGGTGGCTACAAAGACCACTTGAAAGAAAAAGTCTGACATACCGGAGTAGTATGGCGCATCATCACCACCGGCAATCACATCGGCAACACTGTTATCGCCGCCAATCAGGAAGCTGATACCCGGGATGATGGAGCTGTCTGAACTACCATACATTATGTTGTAACCCACCAGCATGTACATGATACAAGCGATCGCGTAGAGCGTGATGTTCTTGGTTAATATTTCAGCGGTATTTTTGGCGCGAACCATACCCGCTTCCAGCATCGCGAAGCCTGCGGCCATCCACATGACAAGCACGCCGGAGATCAAAAAATAAAATGTATCCAGCGCATAACTTAACTGCAATAAATCTTCCACGTTGTGCCCCCCAAGAAATTAAAGTGCTTCAGAACCGGCTTCGCCGGTGCGAATACGAATGACCTGCTCCAGCGGAACAACAAACAGCTTTCCATCGCCGATTTTTCCGGTTTGTGCGGCTTTGGTGATGGCATCAATGACGGAGTCAACCATCTCATCATCCACAGCAACATCAATTTTCACCTTGGGTAGAAAATCGACTACATACTCCGCACCACGATAGAGTTCAGTGTGGCCTTTTTGGCGTCCGAAGCCTTTAACTTCTGTGACGGTGATCCCTTGTATGTTGATGTCTGAGAGTGCTTCACGCACATCATCCAGCTTAAAGGGTTTAATAATTGCTGATACCAGTTTCATTTGGTTCTCCTAGCGAATACAAAATTTTTATGAGCCTGCCCATTATAGATTTATAGCAGGTGGTGTGCCAATGGTTATTACTTCTTTGCATACAATAGGTTACAAGCTTTCTCCGCCATTACACGATTAAGAGCGGCTCTTTCGTGGTGCACTACGGGGCTTCGCTGACTTGAAATGGTGCGCCTATTCAGTGCTGGCAGAGAGAGGGGAAAGTTGCGTACACTAGCGGTTCAGTTAACGCAGCAGGGTCAAATTCAGATGATAGATCATAAGGTAATGGATGAGTTGGCAAGTAAAATCGCCGGCCTAGTTCCACCCGGTGTAAAGGGGATTCAGGAGGATATTGAGAAGAGCATTCAAGGGGCTCTCCAATCGGCTTTTACGCGTATGGAGCTGGTAACCCGAGAAGAGTTTGATGTGCAGAGTGAGGTTTTATCTCGTACTCGCAGCAAGTTGGAGTTGCTGGAGAAGCAGGTTGCGGCACTTGAGGAAGCTCTGATCAAGCCATGAATGTTTTGCGCTGGCTGAAATCAGAAATTCCTTGAAAAAACAGTACTGAATAAATAGTCAGCCCGCGTTTCTATCTGAAAATTAGGGCTTTTGGGAGGGATTCCTTTGTCACTTGCAGTTGTTTATAGCCGCGCACAGGTGGGTGTGGATGCCCCCTTGGTGACGGTAGAGGCGCATCTCTCCAACGGCCTGCCAAGTCTCTCTATTGTGGGT
>JALSJH010000035.1 GCA_026989455.1 Chromatiales bacterium
CTTTAAAAAGTACTAGCCGACGGCAAGGATGGAAGGGTGACCGACCAACTGAAAGAAGCCCGAGTGCAAACCTGCGAGCCGAAAATTCATCATCCAGCTACGGCTCGATAGACACTTGATATGAATTTGATTTGCCCGATGAAGTATCTCTGCGAATAGCAGGCTAGGCGCCGTATACGGACCCGTATGTACGGTGCTGTGGGAGGGGGCCGCTAGAGCAGCTTCCTATCCCGATTATACCCTGATGCTTAATTGGATATTTTTTGAGCCAACTTTTTTTCAATGACTCCTTTGGATACACAGGTTAATGTGATGTCCTGATCAACGGCGCCAGGCTTGTATTCACCTTGAATATTTGAACGAATACTAATTGTAGTTTCATCTATGATGACATTAAAAGCGACTTCAGTTTTCGTACGCTTATCTTTAAGGTAATCAAGACCCATTGTAGTTCCACAGCTTGCTTCTTCAGGAGCAAGCTTCCAGTTTTTCAATGAAGTAGAAATGTATCCAGCCTCATCATCTGTTGATTGAATTTGAAATCCTTCTAGAAGTAGTATTTTTTTGGCTTTGGCCATTAAATTACCTTTACTAGAGTTATGATTGCCAGTATAAATTTTACTCTGTGTGACTGGCGCTTGATATGTAGTAGCACAACCAGTGATGATAAGTGCTAAGAACGTAAACATGGTATATTTTTTCATTCGTTACTCCTATAGGGTATAACTTATTGTATAAGGCATATCCACTCTATTTTCCCGCAGTATTCAAGCAAAAATCAGACATTAACGCTTGGTTATAACTTAAAAAACTCAAGCTCGCCTTGATACTTTGATATTGGCTTGTAATTCAGGCGGTTATTGATCAATAAAACCCTATAAGTAATTGACTATTATGTCAATGTCACCCCAAGTATCCGGCAAAAAACTGCTGGCAGAGTTGAGTGGTTTGATGCGTCGCTTGCACTACTCAATTCATACTGAGCGGGCTTATTGCGACAGGGCTGCTTGCTTTGTCCGCTTTCATCAGTTGGAATCGTGTGATGCTTTGTGTGTTGATGCGGAAAGTAAGATGGAGACGTTTCTGACGCATTTGGCCGTTCAGGGGCGTGTCGCCGCTTCTACTCAGAATCAGGTGTTCAATGCTCTGGTGTTTTTGTTTACGCGGGTTTTAGAGTGGCTGCTGGAGAGTGTGTCGGCGGCCCGTTCGCCTAAGGAGGTGCTGATCAAGTCATGAATATTTTATGCTGGCTGAAGTCGCCCTCATTTATCCCTAAAATTTCACCAATAGAACAACTATTACTGCGTATTTCAGAATAAATGAGAACAATTTCAGCCAGCCTAAATTTATCCAAGCTTAGCCTTGAGCTTTCTTAAGGCTAGCTGTTGCAAAATCGAGGATCAATGATTACCAATCAAGTAGAGATTTCTCTGCAACTTTTTGGATTTTCTTCTGACCTACCCACACTTCACGATTTGTTTTTACGTTGATCAGTTTTAAATCGATTTGGTAGGCGGTTACGGACTTTCTACCGACTTTATCGGCAATCGAGTTGATAGAGCCAGAGAGCATAAAGGTCGATGCTTGCTCTTGCCCCGCTTCAATGGCTTGTGCTGCGTGCAGGTCCTGATCTGATTTTTCATCACGAAGGTCCTGGCGCTCTGAGCCACTGACAACAAAGTCAGCCAAATCACTGCGCATAACCGCTTTTTTGATGTCATTAATAAACATATCAACTGGAATATGCTCGTGTGATTTGTTCTTGATCCGGCCAATTGTAATCGTCGCACGTTCGCCTGGGTGTGCACGGTTAAAGCGCTTCAACCAAGGGAATGAGAGCATGTCGCCAATCATCTCATCGGCTACCAGTTGTGAGTCCTTGCTGTTCCAGCGATCACTGATGGCGTGCTCTTCTGAAGCATCTACACGCATAATTTTTGAGCCGCCGCAGCCAGAGATAATCAAGGTGAGTAGCAGAAGGAGTGCTAAGGGGAGTGTTTTTGTTGTGTTCATTTTTTATCATCCTAATAAATGTTTGTTCGCCTGCATTATGACGCATCAATCGAGTAAGGGATAGTGCTGTCTCTTGAGAGCGCTCTTATTCAGTCAGCATAAAATATTCATGACTTGATTAGCGTTTCCTTGCGGCGCTAGACCTGAGCTGAGTTTGCAGCACTCGCCGCAGCGCGTAGCTTGTGGTCGCTTTCTTATCCCCTCTATTTCCTCATGCCGTTGGATGCACTACACTAGCGTATTGTCACTAGCCAGTTTTTAAAAACAATTTATGTCTGATTATCTGTTATTTGTAATAAAAAAAGCGCTGTTTATCCTTGTTATCACCGCACCTCTGCATTTAAGTGGTTGTGCTACGCTGGAGGCCGATATGCCCTCAGGCTGGAGTTCTGAGAGGCTCTATGAAGAGGGGGTCGATTCGCTGCGTCATGAGGATTATACCTTCGCTATCGAACACTTCGAAATGATGGAGAGTCGCTTTCCGTTTGAGGCGCTCACCCAACAAGCGATGCTGATGAATGCGTTTGCTTACTATAAGGTGAATGACCCTGAATCGGCAATTGCTGCGGCTAACCGTTTCATCAAGCTCTACCCCACTCATGCTGATGTTGATTATGCTTATTACTTGCGCGGCTTAGC
The DNA here is from genome assembly GCA_026989455.1 of Chromatiales bacterium. GTDB lineage: Bacteria > Pseudomonadota > Gammaproteobacteria > RBG-16-57-12 > RBG-16-57-12 > JAFLJP01. Next base: position 2,653 of record JALSJH010000035.1, read on the forward strand.
GCACTTTCATAGCCGCGATAGCTTTATGGATGATCTTTTCAAAGTTGATCCGGCTAAACGTGATCCGGAGTCCGTGCAGCGCTCGTTTTACTACTTTTCAGAGCTGATTACTCGCTTTCCGGGTAGCCGTTATGTGGCCGATGCCAGGCAGCGTATGTTGTTTCTGCGTAACAGCTTGGCGCGCAATGAAGTCTATATTGCCCGGCACTATATAGAACGCGGTGCCTATATTGCTGCTGTTAATCACAGTAAAGAGGTGCTGGAGAGATTTGATGGTACCCCGTCAACAGGGGATGCGCTGGTGGCCATGACAGAAGCCTATATCTTGCTGAAACAGATTGATCTGGCTCAAGATGCACTTAAAGTATTGCAATATAACTACCCTGATCACCCGGCTATTTCTGGGTTGCTCGATAAATTGGCTAACACTTAACCAGAGCTTAACAGGAGATAACAAGATATGTGGGATCTTTTTGCTACGGTGCGAAATCGCCATTCAGTGCGTAAATATCAGGCTGACATGCCGGTAGAACAAGAGAAGCTGCACGCTATATTGGAGACCGCCTGTGCGGCTCCCAGTGCGGGCGATCTACAGGCTTATCATATCTATGCTGTCACATCAGTGGCGCAGCGTGCTGAGATTACCGCAGCAGCACAAGGGCAGTCGTTTATTAATGAAGCGCCCCTCTGCCTAGTTTTTTGCAGTGATCCGCAACGCTCAGCCAGTGAGTTTTCAGCACGAGGTGAGGCGCTCTACGCCCTGCAAGATACTACGATAGCGGCGGCATACGCACAATTGGCCGCGGTCGCCGCAGGGCTGGGGTCGGCCTGGATTGGCCAGTTTGACGAGCAGCCGTTGATCGATGCGCTTAAGATAAAAGAGGGGCTGAAGCCGGTGGCTATCTTGACCATTGGTTACCCTGCCGAGTTACCTGAACTCTCGTCACGCCGACAGATGAAAGAGGTGGTTACGCTCTGCGAGTAAAAGCGCCCACCCACCAGGTCAACGGTGTCGGCGATTATAAGCTGAGGTGATTGGGTAACGCCGATCACGACCAAATGCCCGTTGTGTGATGCGCACCCCAGGGGCTGCTTGGCGGCGTTTGTATTCGTTGAGATCAACTAGGCGAACAACCCGCTTCACCGTCTGCTCTTCAAAGCCCGCTGCAATAATCTCTTCTATACACTGCTCTTGCTCCACATAACGCTCTAAAATAGCATCCAGAATAGGGTAGGGCGGCAGGCTATCTTGATCTTTTTGATCCGCTGCCAGCTCCGCAGAGGGTGGGCGGTCGATGACCCGCTGGGGAATGACCTCAGAAAGTGAATTGCGATATTCAGATAGGCGGTACACCAACATCTTTGGTACATCTTTTAACACCGCAAAGCCACCCGCCATATCACCATAAAGCGTGGCATAGCCCACCGCCATCTCACTTTTATTGCCAGTGGTTAAGACGATTTTCCCTTTCTTATTGGAGATGGCCATCAGCAGCACCCCGCGGCAGCGTGCTTGCAGGTTCTCTTCGGTGGTATCTGCTGGCAAACCGGCAAACTCATCCGCCAGGCTGGAGATAAAAGCATCGTAAAGCGGCTCGATAGTGATCACGCGGTAATCGACACCCAGCGTCACTGCCTCTTCGGAGGCATCCTCAAGGCTCATGTTAGCGGTGTAGCGTGACGGCATCATCACCGCTTCAACACGATCAGCGCCAATGGCATCCACCGCGATCGCCAGCGTCAATGCAGAGTCAATGCCACCCGAAAGCCCGAGCACTGCACCGCTAAAACCGTTTTTTTCGATATAATCTCGCACTCCAAGTACCAGAGCACGATAGATATTACGCTCTTCACGAAAGGTCGGCTGGCTGATGCCGCGTTGGGTGGTGATGCCATCGTGGGTATGAGAAAACTCAGCTACAAATAGCCCCTCTTCAAAGAAAGGCAGCTGTTGTTGCAGGTCCCCTTGAGCATCCACAACAAACGATCCACCATCAAAAACCAGCTCATCCTGGCCGCCGATTAAGTTGGTGTAGACAATGGGGGATGCTGTTTCTCGAGCGCGCTGCCGAGCCACTTTGATGCGCTCATCGCCCTTGGCAATATGATAGGGGGAGGCGTTGGCCACCAATAGCAGCTCAGCACCTTGCGCGACCGCTTCAGCGGCCGGTTCGACATGCCACATATCTTCACAGATCAGCAGTGCCAATTGAAAATCATTCACCTCAATGATTGCGGGAGGCTGGGTAGCCGATGCAAAATAGCGCTTTTCGTCAAAAACACCATAATTTGGCAAAAACCGTTTATAGGTAGTGGCCAAAATGGCACCCTCGGTAATGGCAGAGAGCGCATTATAGGTGTGGCCGTTGAGCTGCTGCGGGTAGCCGACAATCGCGGTGATACCAATAATTTCCTGTTGCAAGCGCTCAAGCCCGAGGTTAATGCGTTCATACAGTCCCGCACGCAACAGCAGATCTTCCGGCGGATAGCCGGTAAGTGCCAACTCCGGAAATAGAATCAAATCTGCATTTAACTCATCCCGTGCGCGTGTCGCCGCATCGACCAGTCGGGTAACATTGCCCTCTACGTCACCGACCAACATATTGAGCTGCCCCATTACGATGCGTAGTTTTTTACTCTGCCGTGCCATTAGTTAACCTTCAAAAAACTCCAGCATACGCGGCCCTAACTCAGTTGGACTCTGTACAATTTGCACTCCAGCTTCAGCAAGTACCGCACACTTATAGGCTGCACTGCCAACGCCACTACTCTGAATCATGCCGACTCCGCCAATATATTTACCAGGTGGTGCCATGACTCCGGCGATATAACTCAATATTGGTTTGCGCACCTCATCCGCTATATATTGCGCGGTACGCTCCTCAAGGTCGCCGCCTATCTCACCCACCAGAATAATCCCTTTGGTGCGTCGGTCGCGTTCAAAAAGCTTAATCACATCAATGAAATCCATCCCCATGACAAAGTCACTGCCAATGCCGACTGTGGTGGTTTGCCCCAGCCCGATCCGGCTGGTTTGCATCACCGCTTCATAGGTGAGGCTATCCGCACGGGAAACGATGCCAATAATCCCTTTTTTGTGGATGGTGCTGGGCATGATACCCAGCTTGGTTTCCTCAGAGGTGATGATTCCGGGGCAATTAGGGCCAATCAAATTAACCCCGCACCCACGGATAGTTGCTTTCACCTTTACCATGTCATGGGCGGGAATGCCCCGGGTGATACAGACAATGGTTTTTATCCCCGCATCGGCCGCCTCTAAAATAGCGTCCGCTGCTTGCAAAGGAGGGACGAAAATCATCGAGGCGTTGGCGTTGGTCGCCTCAATAGCCTCATTAACAGTGTCGAATATTGGCCGACCAAGGTGCCTCTCGCCGCCCCTTCCGGGTGTTATACCGGCCACCAGATTGGTGCCATAGGCGATGCATTGGGCGGCGTGGTGGGAGCCCTCGGTGCCGGTCATGCCTTGGCAAATAACCCGGCTGTTTTTGTCGGCTAAAATAGCCATTATGAGTCCACCGCCTTAACTGCGGCGACGATGGCATCATCCAGAGCTTGAACAACAGCAACCCGTTGCTCGGCCTGTGTGAACAGGAGTTTTGCCTCTTCAACAAGGCTACCCTCTATCCGTGCGACCACGGGGCAATTCACGCCGTATCGGCGCATCGCCTCAAGTACACCGGCGGCGACAATATTGCACTGCACAATGCCACCCACAATATTAATTAAAATACTTTTACAGTGCTCTTTTTGCCAAACAAAGCCACACGCTTCAGCCAGTGTTTCAATGCTGACCTCGTTATTGACATCAATAATGTTGGCCACTTGGCCACCTTTTAGCTGAATCATATCCAGTGTCGCCAGCGCAAGGCCAGTGCCATTCACAATGCAGCTAATATCACCCTCCATGGAGATAAAGCCGAGGCCGTGGCTATGGGTGTGATCATGATGAAAATCATCCTGACTCAAATCTTCCAGTTGCGCCAACTGAGGCTGCCGATAAAGGGCATTATCATCAACCTGAACCCGGGCATTTAGTACCATCATCTCCCCAAGCTCACTCTCCACCAAGGTATCAACCTCAATCAGCAGCAGATCTTTCTCTATAAACAGCTGATACAGGGTATGAGTTAAGTGGAAAAACGGTGGCCAGAGTGCCTTATCAACACCCATTGCGACCGCAAGTTGTCGACTTTGGAAGTTTTGTAATCCGGAAAATCGATTTACTCCGACACGAAATAGGGCGCTGGAAGGGGGGGCGTAAGAGCCCTCAACAGAGGTCAATTCCCCGCCCTGAAAGATTACCTCTCCCCGTTGAGGGTCAAACATAAGATTTAAACAATACCCTTTTTTTATCGCACAAGGCTGCTCGACCAAAAGGTGATTGACCGGCTGACCATCCGGGGCATTTTCGGTGGTAATCAAACGCTCACCCAACATCCCTTCGGCATAACGGCGTAACTTTTCCAGGTCACTAAAACAGCGCACACCACCCGCTGCGGCTCGCGCACCCGCGTGTACCTGCGCCTTAACAATCCACTGCTGGCCACCTAGGCGACCCGCCGCCTCAACCGCCGCAGAAGCGCTCTCTACCACCTCACCAAACGGCAGCGGAATGCCCGCTTCCCGAAATAGACTCTTGGCTTGAAATTCATGTAGATTCATGGTGGTAGGTATCGATACTCGGTAAAACATCTATTGTGCGGCAAAGTGGTATGTTTGGCAAAAAAGAGCGGCTGGTAGCGTGGTCGCCAAGTCGTAGGTTGGGTGGCTTTAAATTATATACCGTTCATAGTCAGGCTCACTTCAACTTTGATTTTGAGGCGGCGCGACGATCTCTGAAGAATTGGCGTAACTGCGCCGAACACGCTTTGGCGAGTAGCCCCTTTTCGACCACAACTTGGTGAAAGGTGTGCTTGCCTTCAAGCACATTCAATACCGAACCTGCCGCACCAGTTTTGGGGTCACTGGCACCGACCACTAAACGGGCAATACGCGCATGCAACATCGCTCCGGCGCACATCGCACAAGGCTCAAGGGTGACATAGAGCGTGACATCACAAAGGCGGTAATTTTTGATGGTTTGCCCCGCTTCACGCAGCGCCATAATTTCGGCATGTGCAGCAGGGTCGTGGGTGGAGATAGAGCGATTCCAACCTCGCCCAACCACCTCACCCTCGTAAACAGCCACCGCCCCGATGGGTACTTCACCCTCCGTTTCTGCACGGCTGGCAAGCTGTATCGCTTGCGCCATCCACTGTTCATCAAGCTGATATTGCTCAGTTTTTGTATTTAATGTCATGTCTGTTCGGTTGGAAGTAGAGTGGGGGAATTCCGTAAGGGCGCTATTTTTGGGGGAGCTACGATCACCAAACCATACCCGATATTTTTTTTTAAATCGAGTAGAGTGCGACCCCCCTCCCATATCCCAATGTTTTATCCGCAGTAACTACTTCAGCGTATTCATTTTTTGCCTCGATTTGAAGCAAAATCTAAACACGTTGAATAGTGACCGAAAATCAAAGTATTTCTAGCAACTGCAGGGCGCAATTTTAAAGGGAGCACCTTAATACAGCGATATAGCCATCTATTGCTGGAGAGAGGGTGGGGTTTTGTCGTAGAATGGCCCACCTTTTCGAGTGATCTATTAAAGAGACAGATAATGCTGCAATTACGTGGTTGCCCAGCCCTTTCCGCTTTTCGCCTGGATAAGCTTCTTAGCGCCCTTCAAACTCAGTTGCCTGAGATAAAGGCGGTTGCGGCTGAGTTTGTTCACTTTGTTGCGCTTGAGCGCACGTTGACGGAGCAGGAGCAGCAGACCTTAGGTGAGGTTTTGAGCTATGGCCCCGAGGCACAGCAGGATGAGCGCGAGGGCCATATGTTGGTGGTGATCCCACGTGTGGGTACCATCTCTCCTTGGGCGACTAAAGCCACCGATATTGCTCATAACTGCGGTTTGATTGCTATTAAGCGCATTGAGCGCGGCTGCTGCTTTAGTTTTGTTAAAACCAATGGTAGCGCCCTTAGCCGTGATGAAATGGATGTGATTAAGCCCTTAATCCATGACCGTATGACTGAAATGGTGATCGAAGAGTTTGCCGATGCCGAGGCACTGTTTTCGGTGGCAGAGCCGCAGCCGATGAGTTCGGTTGATATTTTGGGTGGCGGTCGTGATGCCTTGGCGGTGGCTAACCGTGAGCTGGGCTTAGCGCTTGCGGAAGATGAGATCGACTATCTGGTTGAGAACTTCAAGGGGTTGCAGCGCAACCCGAACGATATTGAGCTGATGATGTTTGCCCAGGCAAACTCTGAACATTGTCGCCATAAAATATTCAATGCGGATTGGATTATTGATGGTGAAAGAGAAGATAAATCGCTGTTCGGGATGATCCGTAACACCCACGAAAACTACTCGGAGGGTGTGTTGTCCGCTTATAGCGATAACTCCTCTGTGATTCGGGGCAGTCGGGCGGGGCGTTTTTACCCCAATTCCGAAGATAAAACCTACCGCTACCGCGAGCAAGATCTGCATATTCTGATGAAGGTAGAGACCCACAACCACCCCACGGCTATCTCACCTTTTTCGGGTGCGGCAACGGGTTCGGGGGGGGAGATTCGTGATGAGGGTGCAACCGGTCGTGGCTCTAAGCCGAAGGCGGGTATGACGGGCTTTAGTGTCTCTAATTTGCGTATTCCCGGTGCAGAGCAGCCATGGGAAGAGGATTTTGGCAAGCCTGAGCGTATTGTCAGCGCACTGGATATTATGATCGATGGCCCACTGGGTGGCGCGGCCTATAATAACGAGTTTGGTCGCCCGAATCTGTGTGGCTATTTTCGCACCTATGAAGAGCGAGTGCCGGGCCCGAATGGTGATGAAGTGCGGGGTTATCACAAGCCGATTATGCTGGCCGGTGGTTTGGGTAATATTCGTGATGATCATGTTGAAAAGCAGATTATTCCTGCCGGTGCGCAGCTGGTGGTGCTGGGTGGCCCGGCCATGTTGATCGGCTTGGGTGGTAGTGCGGCCTCATCGGTCGCCAGTGGTGAGTCGTCAGAAGATTTGGACTTTGCATCGGTGCAGCGCGCCAACCCGGAGATTGAGCGTCGCTGTCAGGAGGTGATTGATCGCTGTTGGCAGATGGAGGGAAATAACCCCATTATCTCGATTCATGATGTGGGTGCCGGTGGCCTCTCCAACGCAATGCCAGAGCTGGTGAATGATGCGGGTCGTGGTGCAAACTTTGAGCTGCGTGCGGTGCCGAATGATGAGCCGGGTATGCCGCCGATGGCGATCTGGTGCAATGAGTCTCAAGAGCGTTATGTGCTGGCAATCGATGAGGGTGATCTTGCTCTGTTCAAGGCCATTTGTGAGCGTGAACGCTGCCCACATGCGGTAATAGGCGAAGCCACAGAAGCACGTCATTTAAGGGTGGGGGATGCTCACTTTGATAACACGCCCGTCGATATGCCCATGGAGGTGCTGCTGGGTAAACCACCCAAAATGTTACGCGATGTGAAACACGCACCGTTCCAAAAGCGTGACTTTGATACCCGTAATATCAACATAAAAGAAGCCGCTTACCGTGTGTTGCGCCTGCCATCCGTTGCGGACAAAAGTTTTTTGATCACCATCGGTGACCGCTCGATTACCGGTTTGGTTGCCCGTGATCAAATGGTGGGGCCATGGCAGGTGCCGGTTGCTGATGTGGCGGTGACTGCGGCCAGTTATGATGTCTATACTGGCGAAGCGATGTCGGTAGGGGAGCGAACGCCTGCCGCTATTTTGCACCACGCTGCATCGGCGCGCATGGCCGTCGGCGAGGCGATCACCAATGTAGCTGCTGCTAAGATCAATAAGTTGAATGATATTAAGCTCTCTGCCAACTGGATGGCAGCAGCGGGTCACCCGGGTGAAGATGCGGGCCTTTATGCGGCGGTAAAAGCGGTGGGCATGGAGCTGTGTGCTGAGCTTGAATTGACCATTCCGGTGGGTAAAGACTCTATGTCGATGAAGACAGTGTGGGATCAAGAGGGTGAAACCCGTTCGGTCACCTCACCACTCTCATTGGTCATATCCGCTTTTGCTCCGGTGAGTGATGTGCGTAAAACCCTCACCCCTCAGTTACGCACCGATCAAGGTGACAGTGATCTGATTTTGATTGATCTAGGCAAAGGGAAAAACCGCATCGGTGCTACGGCACTGACCCAGGTTTATCGACAGATAGGGCACCACCCCGCTGATCTGGATGATGCGTTGTCGTTGAAACATTTTTTTGATGCGATTCAGAGGTTGAATGGTGACAGCAAACTATTGGCTTATCATGATCGCTCTGATGGGGGGTTGTTCGCCACAGTAACCGAAATGGCCTTTGCCGGTCATACCGGTGTGCAGATACTGCTGAATGATCTGGGTGATGATGCGGTAGCCGCGCTGTTTAATGAAGAGCTGGGAGCGGTGATTCAGGTTCGCCACACCGACACCGATGAGGTTTTGAAGGTGCTGCACGATGCGGGCCTGGGTCGTTACAGTACCGTTATTGGCAGTGTGGCTGACCATGACAATATCGAATTTTTCCACGGGGGTAAGGCGGTACTCAGTGAAAGTCGATCCGCGCTCCACCGTGCTTGGTCCGAGACCAGCTATAACTTACAAAAATTACGTGACAACCCCGCGTGTGCTGAGCAAGCGTATGAGCGTCTACTGGATGTCAATGATCCTGGGCTACAGGTTAACCTGAGTTTCGATATTAATGAAAATATCGCAGCGCCCTATATTGCCACTGGTATTAAACCTCGCGTAGCGGTGCTGCGTGAGCAAGGGGTCAATGGGCAAGTTGAGATGGCAGCCGCTTTTGATCGTGCCGGTTTCTCAGCGGTAGATCTCCATATGAGCGACATCATTGCAGGCCGAGTTTCACTGACTGAGTTTAAAGGGTTGGTGGCTTGTGGCGGCTTCTCTTATGGTGATGTTTTGGGTGCGGGGGGTGGCTGGGCCAAATCAATACTGCATAACAACCGTGCCCGGGATGAATTTTCCGCTTTCTTTATGCGCGAAGATAGCTTTGGACTGGGTGTCTGCAACGGCTGTCAGATGTTCTCTAATCTGCACTCACTGATTCACGGTGCTGATCTGTGGCCTCACTTGGTGCGCAATCAATCGGAACAGTTCGAAGCTCGCTTCACCCTGGTTGAAGTGATGAAAAGCAACTCACTTTTTCTGCAAGGAATGGCGGGTTCTCGTATGCCCATTGCCGTTGCTCATGGCGAGGGGCAAGCTCAATTTAGGGCAGGTACCAGCGCTGAACAGGCGATGGCAGCGGGAGTTGTCGGATTACGATATATTGATAACTACGGACAGGCGACCGAGCACTACCCCATGAACCCGAATGGATCACCGCTGGGTATTGCCGGTGTCAGCTCTACAGATGGTCGTTTTACCATCATGATGCCGCACCCGGAGCGGGTGTTTCGTACCGCACAGCACTCATGGCACCCTGATGAGTGGGGTGAAGATGGGCCGTGGCTTCGCATGTTCCGTAATGCCCGAAAATGGGTCGGTTAGGCCCTTAGGAAGCTCTGATCGAGTTATGAATATTTTACGCTGAGAGAAATTTTCTCTCAGCCTAAATTCACCCAGGCTTAATCAGAGCTTCCTTTTAAAACGTGCTATTTGTCACACTTTTAATAAGCAGATAAATAAATAAAAGAAGTAGTAAATATAATTTTAAGAATGACGATGTATACTCCATAGTTTAGTGGCTGTTTTAGGAAGCTCTGATCAAGTCATGAATGTTTTGTGCGGGCTGAAATCGCCCTCATTTATCCCGAAAATCGCACCAATAGAACAACTATCACTGCGTATTTCGGAACAAATGAGAACAATTTCGGCTCAGCCTAAACTCATCTAGACTTAATCAGAGATTATTTGAGCACACTTCAGTTAATCGCACAGGCGGGTAAAAAGAACAAAATGATCGATCAGGAAAAGAAGATTGTAATAAAGGGTGTTACCCAGGAAGGGGCTAAGTTCCGGCCCAGCGATTGGGCAACTCGCCTCACCAACGCCGTATCCAAGCCAGGTCGTGGTGGTCGCCTTATTTATAACCCCAAGGTTAAAATGGCGCTGATCGACGGTATTAACTGCGTGGTGATTGATCCCTCTCTGGAGAGTGAAGAGCCAATGCTCTACGCTTTCCTGATCAACTTTGCCACCACAAATAACCTGCAAGTAGAGACCCCGGAATAGAAACTCTTTGGGGTCTTAGTCCGCTAGGAGGCTCTCGGACTTAGGTGGTCGTGGCGAGGGAAGGCTATTTTGAGTCCATTTTTTGATCGTTTGAGACGAATGCTGGGCATATTCAACGAAAAGGATCGAAAAAATGGGCTTTTTGCAGTAGCTTCATCCTAAGTCCGACAGCCTCCTAGATTGGTTCTGCACCGAATAAAACGCTTCTTTTTACTCTAAAAACCGCGATAGTTGCATGATTTTCGACGCTCTTTTCGAAGCGGTTTCGCTTAATAAGCTCGCTTCTCCCTCTCAAACAGATAATTGCTCTCTCCTCTTCTCCTGATCTTATTTTTAGATTGAAATTAAAGGGTCACCATGCTGGAAACATTACCGCTATTGGCTAAACGCGCCTTTCCTGCGATTCGGCGCAGCGCGTTGCAAATACTACAGGTTAACCTCGGTTATCGCTGTAATCAGCAATGTTTGCACTGCCATGTCAATGCGGGGCCAACGCGCAGTGAAGCGATGGATCGCGAAACCATTGACCAACTCTTAAAGCTGATTGATAGCAATAAGATTAAAACGCTGGACCTGACGGGGGGCGCGCCGGAGTTGAATGACCACTTTCGATACCTAGTGAGCGAGGCGCGAAAGCGGGGGGTAACAGTGATCGACCGCTGTAATCTGACGATATTACAAGAGCCAGACCAAGCGTCATTAGCCGAGTTTTTAGCGCAACATCAGGTGGAAGTGGTCGCATCATTACCCTGCTATCTGGAAGATAATGTGGATGCCCAGCGGGGTAAAGGAACCTTCACTGATAGTATTCAGGGGTTGCTGAAATTAAATGCACTGGGTTATGGGGTTGACGGTTCGTCGTTGCGGCTTAATCTTGTCTACAATCCGCAGACGGCGGTATTACCCCCACCGCAAGCGTCGTTGGAAGAGGCCTATAAAGAGGCGCTGTGGCAGCGCTATGGCATCTGTTTTAATCAGCTATTTACCTTAACTAATATGCCGGTCAAACGTTTTGGTAGCCTGCTGCTCTCAACGGGGCAGTTTGACCCCTATATGGATCTGCTACAAAAATCATTCAGTGAAAATAACCTTGAATCTGTGATGTGTCGTACCCTGTTGAGCGTTGATTGGCAGGGGTATCTTTACGATTGTGATTTTAATCAGATGCTTGGCCTACCGGTTGGTTGTGGCGCTGGGAGGCCTCTACACCTCACCGAACTCACTAAAGCTAGTCTGGAAGGCGAACCTATCACCGTGCGTGACCACTGTTACGCTTGTACCGCAGGGCAGGGGAGTAGTTGTGGTGGGGCGCTGGATTAGACTTTATGCCGTAAGATCAACCCCTCTGTTTCAGAGGGGTTGAGATTAGTTTTAACACCGCTGGGGCAGGAAGTATGAATCGTGGGATGCGCTATACCAAACTCTGTTTCTTATCATCAATGGCGCTGAGTAGCTGATCAAAGGCATCTGCAAACAGTTTGACACCTTGCGCTTCCAGTTCGTCAGTGATGGTGGTGAGGTCAATTTTTAGCGCGGCCAGTTGTGATAACACCGCTTCTGCTTGGCCTAGCCCCTTCTCCAGAGTTTCAGCGGCAATACCCTCAGAGCGGAAAGCATCGAAGGTGGCTGGCGGAATGGTGGTCACGGTCTGTTGACCAATCAACTCGTCAATATAGAAGGTCTCTTTTAGAGCCGGATTCTTAATGCCGGTTGATGCCCAAAGCAGCCGTTGTGGTTGCGCTCCTGCCGCTTTTAGTGGCGCAAAACGTGGCGAAGAGTAGAATGATTTAAAGCCCTGATAGGCCACTTTGGCATTGGCAACCGCCGCTTTGCTGGTTAGTTGGCTGGTCTCTGCGGCTGTTTTTTCCAGTGCCGCATCAACCGCGCTATCTACCCGGCTAACAAAAAAGCTGGCGACGGAGGCGATGTTGTTAATGGGCTTTCCCGCAGCGAGGCGTTTTTCCAGACCCTTTATATAGGCATCGTTAACGGCAAGATAACGGGCCACGGAAAAGAGCAGAGTGGCATTGACATTAACCCCTTCAGCGGTCAGTGCCTCAATGACCGGCAGCCCCTCAAGAGTGGCGGGCACTTTGATCATCAGGTTTTTTCGATCAATTCGCTTTACCAGCTCCAGCGCTTCGGCAATGGATGCTTTAGTGTCTGCGGCAAGATCGGGGGAGACTTCAAGACTGACGTAACCATCCTTCCCTTTTGTCGCCTCATATACCCCTTTGAAAGCATCTGCGGCCATCTGAATATCTTCAATGGCCAGATGGTAAAAGAGTGCTTTGGCATCTTGATCTGGGTTTTTATCCAGTAAGGCTTTGAGTGTTTCATCGTAGTCGTCACTGCCCATGATCGCTTTTTGAAAAATAGCCGGGTTGGAGGTCATCCCTTTCAGGCCATCCTCACTGATCAAACGAGCGAGTTCACCCTTTTTAATCATCGAGCGCTGGATATTGTCATACCATGGGCTTTGATCAAAATCGGCCAGCTGTACTAAAGGGTTGTTGCTCATTTTCTGGGTGCTCCTTGGAGGGGGAAGGGTGATTCTTTGTTCAGCATTAAGCTGAATACTTGGGCTGTTGATCGGCTCAGGCTATTAATACTTTAGTTGCAACCTTATAGGCGTGCTTAGCTGTTTTCGCTTTTTGAGGCCGCTAATAAAATGCGATCCAAAAAGCGGGTGGAGAGCAGGCGTTTGAGATAGCCAAACAGATAGGTAGGAAAGGTTACATAGTAGCGTGGTTTTGCCCGTTTGCTCTCCAGGGCGTGTAGTAGCTTTTTAACCACCGCCTCTTCACTGAGTGTAAACATCCCTTTGTCGTCATGTCGGGCCAAGCGGCGCTCTACCGCGAGGTAGTAGGCTTTAAAATAACTCTGCTCAACGACAATGTTCTCTTTGAAGGCGGCGTGGGCATTTTTTCTAAACTGGCTTTGAATCGGCCCAGGCTCAATCAGTGAGACCTGTATCCCACTCCCCTTTAGCTCCATGCGCAGGGTATCGGTTAGCCCTTCCAGTGCATGTTTACTGGCATTGTAGGCACCCCTGAAGGGGAATGATGCAAAACCAAGCACCGAGCTGTTTTGAATAATGCGCCCATACCCTTGGCGACGCATTATTTTAACCACGCGGCAGGTGAGTTCATGGGTGCCAAACAGGTTGGTTTCAAACTGTTTGCGCAGGGTGTTACGGCTGATATCTTCAACGGCTCCGGGTTGCCCGTAGGCACCATTACTGAAAAGCGCATACAGCGTACCGCCGCTCTCTTGCAGTAGCTGTTTTAATGCCTGCTTGATCGACTCAGAATCATCAAGATCGAGTTGCAGACAGCGTATTCCGCTGTTTTCGAGCAGTGGAATATCTTTCTCTTTGCGGACACTGGCAAAGACCTTGTAGCCTCTCTGGTGCAGTGCTTGTGCGGCAGCAAGGCCGATTCCACTGGAGCAACCAGTGATTAAAATTGATTTTTCGTCACTCTTCAGCCTATTCATCTTTTGCCCCAACTCTTCGTTATTTTGCCTTTCTGTCTGAGGATTGGGAGTATGGAGTTAATATTGCATTTGTTCGCTTTTAGTTGTCTCTTCTCCCCCTTATCTCTCGTCTTGATGGCGTTGACTCCGGTCTGCTGTGCTCATTAGCTTTGCACTGATCCCCGTTGCCCGCTAACACCGCGCAGTAGTGTAAAGATGATATGTATCACGGTAGCAAGAGCAGTATAGAAAACAATTGATTGTAGCGAAAAGGGGAAGTACGTGGCAAATCGCCCGCCAAACTCCACTAACGTGGTGTCAGTAAATTGACCCGAGAGAAAGTAAAACCCACCGCTGGAAAATAGTTCACAGACCACCGCACCTACCAGCATGGCAGCAAATAGCGGCAACAGCGTCCGCCACTCAAAATGGTAATGCTTGGCATACCAGCGTCCGGCTAACCAGAGTGCGGCGTAGGCCGGTATCAGCAAGGGGTAGGCCGGGCTGACGCAAAAATTGGAAACACCGCCCCAGGTGACCGCAGCAAAATCGAGCCCCCCTGCGATGGTCAGCAGTGCCGGGAAGACCCAGGCAGGGCGCAGATAGATACCTGCAAGCAAAAAAACCGCCGTACTGGCACTCGGCAGGTTATGCAGGCCAGCAAAGTGATGCCCTCGGGTAATAATCAGCAGCAGTACTAATGCCGCGGCAATGATCAACTGTGTGCGCTGAGAGAGTATTAACATGATCCGTTTCTCCACTGGGTTTTAAGTTATTAGGGCTGATAACGCAGCGTTACATAAATACCACGGCCGGCTTGATTGTAATCCGCGATAGTGGTGTATTCTTTGTCTAGCAAATTTTCGATACGCATTTGCAGTTGCCATGCCTCTGTCAATCGATAGCCTGCGCGTAAGTCAATGGTAGCGTAGCCACTGTTTTTAATTGTATTGGCCAGGTCATCATAGCGCTTGCCTTCTGCCAGTAGCGTTGCACCAACACTAATTTCATCAAACTGACGATCCATGGTGAAGCGTAACGACTCTTTAGTGCGTCGTGCCAGGACATTATTGTTATTTGCCCCTACTGATATATTTTTTGGGTCAAGCAGTGAAAGCTGGGTACTGAAATCCCAGCCTTTAATTTGTGTTGTGACGGTGGCTTCTATGCCCCGAATAAGCGCCTGTTCAATGTTACCGGGTGCAAAGGTGCTGGCATCGTAGGCGATCAATTGTTCAACACGATTTTCATAAACGTTAACAGACCAGTCGCCCCAAGTCGGGCTGCCGCTTAGGCCTAGCTCTTTAGCGCGTGATTTTTCTGGTTTTAGATTCGCATTGCCGTAACCCGGCCAATAAAGATCATTGAATGTCGGTGCTTTAAAGGCTGTGCCGTAGCTTGTTGTGAAGCGCAGATTTTTGTTGAAGGTGTACCCCCAAGCCGCGCCAACAGTGGTCTGTTTATCGAATTGTTCATTGTTATCACGGCGAACGCTGAGTTCAACATCGTTAGCGCCAAAAGTGCCTTGATATTGGCTGAATACTCCTTGGGTGCGGCGTGAGGTAACCGCGTAAGCCGTGTTGCTATCAACGCGGTCATTCTGATAATCCGTACCGAGGGTGACGATGTGATTCTCAGTAATAAAAAAGTTATTTTGCAAAGAAATTGTATCGCGTTGAGTGTTGATGCGACCGATATAAACCCCGTCTTTAAATGTACTCGACTCATCTAAGCTGCGACCGCCGCTAAGGCTAAATTGCCAAATTTCGGTGGGTGCTAGACGCAGTGTGCCACCAAAGACTTGTTGAACTGATTCAGATTCATTGCCAGAAAACGCACCGCCGTCGTATTGAGTTTTGTTAGTAGAGCGTAAAATATGACTCTCTACTTCAAGCCCATCTTCAAATTGATAGCCTGCACGAATAGAACCCGAGAGATTGCGGTTACCGTCTTTATCCGCTTCTGTTGTCAAACACTGCCAGCCACACGATACGGTGCCTTCTTTAGTTGCACTAAAGCCATCGACAGATGTACCACTGGCGCTAACGCTAAACCAACTATTTTCACCACGTCCTGAGGCACCGATGCTGGCATTAGAGTAGCCATAACTGCCTGCACCCAGCGTGATAAACGGTTTGGCTGGACCCGCTGTACTCGCTTTGCGGGTGAATATTTGAATAACACCACCAATAGCCTCTGAGCCATAAAGGCTGGAGCGTGGGCCACGAACGATTTCAATGCGCTCTATTTGATCAATAGGTAGATGCTGGAATGGGGTTGAGCCAAGCGTTGCGGAGCCAACTTTGATGCCATCAATCAATACCAGTACATGGCTGGATCCTGTGCCCCGCATGTATAAAGAAGTGGCTTTGCCTGCCCCGCCGCTGTTGCCAAAGCTAATGCCAACCACACCGCGCAATACATCTTGCACGGATTGAGCCTGTCGGCGTTCAATTTCTTGGCGGTCAATGACGGTTACTGAGGCCAGCGTTTCATCAGCGGTTTGTGCTGTGCGGGTAGCGGTGACTGTAATGGTTTCAAGTTCGATAGCTGGGGTGGCTAAGGCTGCCTGGATGCTTAATAGCAGCACGCTACCAAGTAATAGTGGCTGTTTTTTCATGGTTAAACTTCCTCATAATGCGCACGCCCGCGCATCAATTCAATTAGATAACAGCGAGTGCAGAGGAAGATAAAAAACGGATTCGGAAAAAACCTGAAAGCCGCAACATTGCCCTCCGCAACGCTAACAAATCATTTCAGGCCGGTCTCCGGGCTCATGAGTGGGTATCTCTACCTAGGTGGATCGCCTTCCCACGTTCAAAAAACGCAGTGGCTATTGATCCGCCCTAACTCACTTACCGTTGCGGGGGCAGCGCTGGCATTGTGCTGTTGTAACAACACGCACCAGCTTCCCGTTTAATCCCGTGGGTGGATACCCTTGGGACACCTAAAACAAGGAGCGTAGGGTAGTGGAATAAGATGCAATGTCAAGGGGTTATGTGAATCCTAATCCTCAGGTTAGGCGTGTGTATGTTTTTCAAGCTGTTGATTTTAAAGTAAAATGAAAGCACCCTCTGAGCCTGCGGGGTGACCCACACTCCCCCTTCATCACCCCTGGGTTGACGGCGTTATAGCTCAAGAAAACGCAGGCAATCTTTATCTAGACACTGGTGTGCCTGATTGAGGATGCGTTCTTCCTGCTCTGCTGTCATCAATTGCTGGTGGCTGCCGACTTCACCTTTGCGGATAAATTGTCCCGGTTTGAAGAGCGGCTTATCTGTCGAATCCTGGCGTGAAAACTTTTCATCATGTTGCTTCATCCACTCAAATGAGCTGTATTCAAGTGCACGCGCTTTTTGTTCGGCTGTAATCTGCCATTTTAGAAAGTCGGTGATTTGCGTCATGCAGGTGGCGAGGTCGCGTTTCATATCTTGGTAGCGTAACCACAATACATTGGTGTGGTCGTAATAGGGCCACCAGCTTTTGATGTTGCGATACCATGCGCCGCCAGCGAGCCACTGTTCGACATGTTGATCGAATGATGGTGGGTAGGGTATGCCTGTTTGTGCGCGGGTGGCCTCTGTCATATTGAGAATGTGGTGATACATGCTGACACAGCAGTCACGGGGGTCGCGTGATGAGAGAATGATATTGACGCGATCAATGCCGGGGGTCTGTTCGGCGGTGCAGTGGGTTTTGAAAATACGCGGATCGGGCAGTTCTGCAAACTGTTGCAGCCGTTGTTGCCATGTCTGATGAGCGTTTGGCTTCTCCAGCCACGGTACGACATCGTTGATGGAGCTGAAGTGGGTGTCGCCGCCGCTGCGTAGCTGGTGCAATATTTGTTGCATCCAGGTTGTCCCTGATTTGGGTGCGGTGGTGATGAGAATATCGCTGTGGCGTGGCTCAAAGTGAGCCAGTACCTGTGGGTCGTGGGTGGGTGTATTTTCGCCCCAGCGTGGGTCAAGCGCTGGGGTCTCTCCATGGGAAGTGATCATCTATATGCCTTTTTAAATAGAAATCATGTAAAGCATCTCAAGATGCACAATCTCTTTTTGATGAGTGTAACTCAGGTGACAGATTGTACTTGAGAGAGGGTGCACTATAGCACTCTTGGTGTTAATGGAAACTGTTGCGATGGGTGTTTCAAAAAAAGGTATTTCGTCCGCTGTTCCCACGCCTGCACGTTGTGATGAGCGGCGTGAACCGCTGCCGTGGCATGCACCTAAAGCGTGGCAAGATGATCCGCAGGCGGCTGCACGGGTTGAGGCAATTATGGCCAGTCCTGGCTATCGCCAAGGGGATCAGGATGTGGAGTTCTTGGGGCTGGATGCCACTCGGGGTGTGCGTTTGCAACTCGACTATCTTAAGCCCGAATTGCTGCTGCAACAGCAAGGTGTTGAGCACACAATTGTAGTATTTGGCGGTACCCGCTTGCAAGAGCCGGAGGCGGCCTTGCGCAAGGTGGATGCGTTGCAGCAGGCGCTGCTTGCTGATCCAAAGAGTAAAGTGCTTCAACAGCGTCTGAATGTGGCGCGCTCTATTCAGGCGAAGAGTCGCTATTATCACGAGGCGCGGCGATTTGGTCGTCTGGTTGCAACCTCGGGGAGAGGGCCGGATGATTGCAAGGTGACGCTGGTAACTGGCGGCGGGCCGGGCATTATGGAGGCGGCAAATCGGGGGGCTTTTGATGTGGGTGCTAAATCCATCGGTCTTAATATCACCCTGCCCCATGAGCAGTATCCCAACCCCTACATTACCCCTGACCTCTGTTTCAGATTCCACTACTTTTCGATGCGAAAGCTGCACTTTGTTAAACGCGCCAAGGCACTGGTGGCCTTCCCCGGAGGCTACGGCACACTGGATGAGTTATTTGAAACCTTGACGCTGATTCAAACCCGCAGTATTGCGCCATTGCCGGTGGTACTGGTGGGGGAGTCTTTCTGGCGACAGGCAGTTAATGTAGATTTTCTGGTGGATGAAGGGGTGATTGATGCAGAGGATCGAGAGCTGTTTTGGTACGCCGAAACAGCCGATGAAATTTGGCAGGGTATTCAAGACTGGCACCGGGCCAGTGGTAAGCCACTGCTGAATAATACCAACACGAAGGAGTAGCGGATGAATATTTCCTTTCACGGTGCTGACCGTGGTGTTACTGGCTCTTGTCACTTGGTGCAGTGTGGTGATAAGCAGGTGTTGATCGATTGTGGCCTCTATCAAGGGGGGCACGAACTGCGCGAGGAGAACCGCAAACCCTTCGGCTTTGATCCGGCAGCGGTGGATTATCTACTGCTGACCCATGCTCATCTTGACCACTGTGGACGCATTCCATTACTGGTTCAGCAGGGTTTCAGAGGTGAAATTATCACCACCTCGGCCAGTCGTGAACTGGCTAGACTGGTGATGTTGGACTCTGCAAATCTTCAGGAGCAGGAGGCTCAGTGGCAGTCACGCAAGGCGGCTCGTCATGGACAAAAGGGCGAGCAAATTGCCCCGCTTTATACATTGCTGGATGCGTTGAATAGCCTGGACTACTTTGGACGCAGTGCACAATACGGAAAGCCGTTGCGGCTGGGTGAGAATATTCGGGCTACGTTTATCGATGCCGGGCATATTCTTGGCTCTGCTTGCGTACTGTTAGAGCTGGAGGAGGGCGGAGAGCAGCGGCGGGTGCTGTTCTCAGGTGATTTGGGTTACAGCAATCGGGCTATTCTGCGTGATTCGGCACCGCCACCCCAAGCGGATGTGGTGGTGATGGAGAGCACCTACGGTGATCGCTTGCACAAGCAGCTGCAACCCTCAATTGATGAGCTATATGAGGCGGTTTCCGACACTTTTCAGCGGGGTGGCAATGTGATTATCCCCAGCTTTGCTCTGGAGCGCACCCAAGAGATTCTATACGCCTTCCGTGAAGGGGTGGAGAGTGGCCAGCTGCCAGCAGCAATGCAGGTGTTTCTTGATTCGCCCATGGCCATCTCTGCCACCGAAATCTTCCAGCGCCACCCTGAGTGTTACGATAAAAAAACGGGCAAACTGTTCCGCAAAGGGGAAGATCCCTTCGGTTTTCCCGGCCTGCACTTTACCCGCGAGACAAGAGACTCCATGGCGCTCAATCAGATTGCGGCGGGAGCTGTGATTATTGCCGGTTCGGGGATGTGTACGGGCGGGCGGGTGCGCCATCACCTTAAACATAATCTGTGGCGACGTGACAGCAGTGTGATCTTTGTCGGTTTTGCCGCTCGTGGCACCTTGGCCCGTCAAATTGTTGATGGTGCAAAGCAGGTGCGCATCTATGGTGAAGAGATTCGGGTGCGTGCCAAAATTTATACCATTGGTGGATTCTCCGCCCATGCGGATCGGGATGAGTTGTTGGCTTGGCACCAGCAGATTGGCAACCCGGATACCACCTATCTGGTTCATGGCGAAGAGCAGGTGATGGCATCGTTTGCAGATCAACTTAAGAGTCGCCGAGTGATTATGCCGGAGCTACATCAATCATTTGGGTTAGCAACATGAAATGGTTTGAGCGCCAGCGTATTCGCTACACGCTCAAACATCACCCTGTTCCTCACCGGGCCTGGGAGCACTTGATGCACGAATCGACGCTTTTTAGTGGCCTGAGCGCGGTAAAGCGGGCGCACTTGCGCGAGCTGACAACGCTATTTTTGCAGCGTAAAACCCTGAGTGGTGCACAGGGGGTAGTGGTCTCCACCGAGATGGCGATGAGCGTGGCGGCGCAGGCCACGCTGCTGGTTCTGGAACTGGGACTGGATTATTACAATGACTGGGTTGAAGTGGTGATCTATCCGGGGGCTTTTCGGGTAGCAAGGGAGAGCAGCGATGAGATGGGGCTGGTCACACATCAGGAGCAGACCTTGAGTGGTGAGTCGTGGTTGCGCGGGCCGGTGATTCTCTCTTGGGATGAGGTTGCCATCGGTATGGCAGTAGAACCCCATGGCCACAATGTAGTGGTGCACGAGTTTGCCCATAAACTGGACATGCTCAATGGCCGCGCTAATGGTATGCCGCCACTACACTCCAATATGAAACGCGAGCAGTGGACAGCCGTCTTTAGTCACGCCTTTGATCATCTGCGACAGCACTTGACGCATCATCAGCTCGCCTGGGTAGATGCTTATGCCGCGACTGATCCCGCTGAGTTTTTCGCGGTGGTGAGTGAAAGCTTTTTTACCGACCCTCATCGCCTACTAAGCCACTACCCAGCAATTTATGAGCAACTGGTGCTGTTTTATAAGCAAAACCCTGCAACAAGGCATTAATGAGGAGAAAAAACATGACCGATTCTCCGGTTTATACCCGTTGGTTTAATGAGCTGACTATTGATGATGTACCGCTGGTGGGCGGCAAAAATGCTTCGTTGGGGGAGATGTATCAGAATCTGACGGCGGAAGGGGTTCGTGTGCCGAACGGCTTCGCGGTGACCGCCACAGCCTATCAATATGTACTGGATCACAACAACGCCTGGTCGTCGCTACACGATGTGCTCGATGGACTTGATCCCGACGATGTTAACGATTTACAGCAGCGCGGTGAGCAGGCCAGGGCGATTATTTATGGCTGCACACTGCCGGCAGACTTAAGAGCCGAAATTTTAGCCGCCTATGCCAAGCTTAAACAGCAGTATGGCGGAAATATCTCTCTGGCAGTACGCTCTTCCGCCACCGCTGAAGACTCTCCCGAGGCCTCCTTTGCCGGTCAAAACGACAGCTACCTCAACATCAGTGGCGAAGATGCTTTGCTGGATGCCTATCAGCGTTGCCTAGTCTCCAACTTTACCGACCGCTCTATCCATTACAAACATGATAACCATTATGACCTCTACAAAGTTCACCTCTCGGTGGTGATTATGAAAATGGTACGTAGTGATATCGGTGCCAGTGGGGTGATGTTTTCGCTGGATACGGAGACTGGTTTTAAAGATGTCGTGTTCATTAACGGAGCGCTGGGGTTGGGTGAAAATATTGTACAGGGGACGATTGACCCCGATAGCTTCTATGTACATAAGCCAACATTTAACCAAGGGTACCGTGCCGTTCTCAAGCGAAAACTGGGCAGCAAAGAGCAGAAGATGATTTTTTCCGACACCCTGAGCAGTGGCAGTATTGCGCAGGAGTACACCCAAAATATTGACACCACCACAGAGGAGAGAAGCCACTTCTGCATCTCAGATGAGGAGGTGATGGTTTTGGCCGATTACGCCATCAAAGTTGAAAACCACTACTCCAAGCAGGCCGACTACCACAAACCGATGGATATGGAGTGGGCCAAGGATGGCATCGATGGCCAGCTCTATATGGTGCAGGCTCGCCCCGAAACAGTGGAGTCCCAGAAAATCGGCAATATTTTGCAGATCTACCACCTTAAAGAGCACTCGCCTCTTTTGACACAAGGTCAGGCGGTGGGCACCCGCATCGGTGCGGGTCGGGTGCGACTCATCAACGACATAAACGCCCTGAATGAGTTTCAGCCCGGAGAGGTACTGGTTGCGGATACCACCACGCCAGATTGGGAGCCGGTGATGAAAATGGCGGCTGCGATTATCACTAACCGAGGGGGGCGAACTTGTCACGCAGCGATTGTATCGCGGGAGCTGGGAGTCCCAGCCATTGTAGGTACCGGCAACGGCACCCAACGGCTAAAAAATGGCGAGCCGGTGACGGTTTGTTGTGCTGAAGGTGAGGTGGGGAGTGTGTATGAAGGGATTCTCGAGTTTGAAATCCAGCAGACAGATCTCAGCCAATTGGCACACCCTAAAACCCAGATTATGATGAATCTGGGCAATCCGGATCAGGCATTCAGTCTGGCCTCACTGCCGGTGGATGGCATTGGCCTAGCGCGGATGGAGTTCATCATTAATGATTACATCAAAGTGCACCCCATGGCGCTTGTTCACCCGGAAAAAGTAGATGACACAGTGCGTGAAAAAATCACCGCACTCTGTAGTGCTTACCAAGAGCCGCGAGAGTTTTTTATTAAAACCCTGGCCGAAGGTGTCGCCACCATCGCGGCAGCAGTCTACCCAAAACCCTGTGTGGTGCGGATGAGCGACTTTAAGAGTAATGAGTATGCCAGCCTGTTAGGGGGCGCTGTGTTTGAGCCGCAAGAGCAAAATCCGATGATCGGTTTTCGTGGAGCCGCTCGCTACACACACCCCGCTTATGCTGAAGGCTTTGCACTGGAGTGTGCCGCCATGAAACGGGCACGCAATGAAATCGGTTTGACCAACATTAAATTGATGATCCCCTTTTGCCGCCGAGTGGCAGAAGGAGAAAAGGTACTGGCTGCCATGGCCCAACATGGAGTCGGGCGCGGTGAGAATGGGCTGGAAGTCTATGTGATGTGTGAAATTCCCAATAACGTGATTCAGATAGATGCCTTTGCCCAGCTGTTTGATGGCATCTCCATCGGCTCGAATGACCTGACACAGCTGGTTTTGGGAGTGGATCGTGACTCGGAGATCGTCGCCTTCGACTTTGATGAGCGCGACCCCGGCGTAAAACAGATGATCCGCATAGCAGTAGAAGGGGCACACCGTAACGGCAGCCACTCCGGCATCTGCGGCCAAGCACCCTCAGACTACCCGGAAATGGCTGAGTTTCTGGTCACCATCGGCATCGACTCCATCAGCCTTACACCGGATACCGTTCTTACCACACTTCGACATGTGTTAGCGGTAGAGGCGAGTTTGCAAGAGTCGACTTAGCAGTGGTTGTGGCACAGGGAGAGATTGAACGGGCGAAAAAAACAGTGCTCTGGAAGCCATGCTTACATATTGAGAGCGTTGCACGAGAAATAGTTTTCGTTCCAGCAAGGAAAATATGAATCGTACAAAGCTCTCATCTTGCCACTATCGAGCTATAGCGTAGTTACCTATTGCGTCCCCAGAACTCCCAGAACTCTTTTTTCCGTGCTATACGCATAACCATACCTGCGTAATAAATTGCGCGTTTCTTCTAATAATGATGTTTTTTGAATAGAATCTGGCACAATGAATAACCTTTTTATAGTGCGTGTTTTTATCTGTAT
>JALSJH010000036.1 GCA_026989455.1 Chromatiales bacterium
CGTGCGCCTGCGATACTGCCATCAAGCTCATCAGCACTCTTGGTAATCACGTTAATAACACCGGCAAAGGCATCGGCACCATACACGGCAGAGCCGGGGCCTCGTATCACCTCAATGCGTGAGATATTGGCCACCGGTAGTTTGAATTGGGGTGGGCGGCTGCCACTGATGGGTTCATTGATGGGGTGGCCATTGATCAACACAATAACCTGGGCGTTAAAGTTGCTGTGAATACCGCGAATTGAGTAGATGGCACTTTGGCGGAACTGGTCTCTGGAGACGTGTAGCCCCGGAATAAACTCCAGTGCCTCATCTAGGGTTCTGGCTCCTAGTGCTTTGATCTCTCTGGCGGTGATGACGCTGGCAACGGAGGGTGCGAGGTGAATCGGTTTTGCGCTGCCAGTGGCGATGCTGATCATCTCCTCATCTTGATATAGCAGCAGATAGTCCTCTGCGGATAGGTCGGAGTTTTTTTCAGCCATTGCTGAAAAGCTGGATAAAAAAAGCAGCAAAAATATATTTTTATTTAGGCATGTCAATGCAGTTGCCCCCCTTTATTTCCATTTTTTCTCAAGATCGCTCTGAACGTCTCTGTTTGAACCCAATTTGTGGTGAAATTATTTTAAGAACTTTTCACTCTTTTCCCAGTACGGATAATTTATGAGATATCCGGAGTAGAAAGGGTTATGCCCTACACAGATGCTTCTTGAGTATAGTGTGAGTCACCTATATCGAATCTTTATATTAATTATTTAGTGTAAACCCGAAAATATTCATGGCGAGTTCAGAGCTTTACCTGAATGCAGCACTCGAGAGAAGCAGATCAAGCTTGGCTGATTGATGAAGTGATTGCCCCAGGGTGCTCACCGAGCAGCCCTTTGGACAGGATAATCTTTGCACAGAAAAACAAAAATAGCCGCCTAACCTGCGGGCGTGACTTGCTATTTTTACCTCCCGATAACGCTAAACGCTTGCGAGGTTTTTGTGAACCCTCTGAAATATTTGAATTAGAACCGCATCTCGAGTCCAAGGTTTAATGCCAAGGTACGCGGGTATTTTTCGCCATCCTCTTCAACCGTCTCCAAGCCATAGGCCATGTCGAGATTAAGTCCTTTTATCAAAGTGAGGCCAAAGGTTGCCATGCTCAGCTCGCTGCCAGCCATGTTTTTGCGATAACCGACACGAACACCCGGAATCCAGTTGTCAGGGGCGTAGCCAACGGCCAAGGTGACCCACTGCATCTCATTACCTACGGGGCCGTATACCGCATTGCCATCGTATGAGGTGTGGAGTTGCCAATGTTTGTTTTGTGAGTGGATGGCGGCTTCGATACGCAGCTGGGCATCCATGGTGTAGGTTTCAGTGAGCTCTATTTTGCTGCTGTGGGTGACGGCAGCATTACAGTTGTTCTGTGCGCTGCCGGTTAGTAGGCCACAGTCATTACCGATTTCGCCATAATCAAAGCTGGGTGAGTTAGCATTGGCGAGGGTTGCGCCAACACTATAATTGCTGGCAACCCATAACACCCCCAAATCGATGCCGATGCCCGTGGAGGTGTTTTGATTTTGATCAAACTCATCTGAGAGGGTATCTCCAACATCGTTGTTGGTATCATCAATCAGCGGAATGACACTTTTACTGAGCCCCACCTGATAATATTTTCCGGTAACACCGGCAAACAGATTACCCTGCGGGCTGTCCCACACCTTTCGGCTATAGCCCACGCTGGCCTCCAGAATCGCAGCGCCTTTTACATAGAATGCAGCGTCTGTATTAATTTCCTGGGTTAGTGCATTATATGTGAGTGGTGCGGAGAGAACCCCCAGATAGGCTTGTGCAGCAAGATTGATATCGAGAGTGATGGCTCCGCCCAGTGTCTCGCTGTTTATCATAAAGGGCATGGTGGGAACGTGGGCGGCGGCATTAATGATCAAATACCCCTCATTTTCCGCCAGAAGTAGGAAATCATCGAAATCATTAATGATCTGCTGACCTTGAGCCGGGGTGAGGTTGGTTTGATCGAGCTGTGTGGTTAAGTCATCAACCTGTTGTTCAAAATTGTCAACTTGGCCTATTTCGGCAGAGATACCAATCGAGCTGATGATGCCGATTGCGGTAGTGGTGCTATTTTCTTCTCTAGTCAGGGTAGAGGCCGCAGCGGCTGGGTTGTTGGTGATACTGATGACCGATGGGCTATTACTGCTCATGCCGTTGGTCAGGTTGCTTCCTGATGGGTGAAATGCCGGTTGTGCGTGTGCTGCAAATGGAATGATAAGGGCCATGGCTAAGGATAGTTTTTTCATTATTTAGTCTCTTTATTATCGTCGCAACGGGTTAATAGAGTAGTCATCTGAAGGGTAGCGGCAGCCCAGTAAAATATATTACCTGTTTTTATCATGTGAGAGCCTCCTTAAGGAGGCTCTGATTAAGTCAGTCGCTGTTTTGGGGGTAAGTCGAACCTACAGTTCAAACTCGCCGACCATGTTTCGCCAATACTGATCATCGCTGTCGAACAGGCGATTAACTTCAGCCGGCCCCCAGCTTCCGGCGGCATAGGTATGAATGAAATCACGCTCCATTGACCAGACTTTTAGGATGGGGTCGACGATTTTCCAGGCCCAGTTTACTTCGTCGTAACGAAGGAATAGGGTGCTGTCGCCTTCGATCACATCCAACAGCAGGGCTTCATAGGCATCCAGTTTGACATCACTGGCGCGGCAGTAGCTGGCATCCATTTGGGTGGTGCGGATTTTCATCTCCAGGCCAGGCTCCTTAACTTGAACCACAAAGCGCAGGCACTCATTGGGCTGTATGCCGAGTACTAACCAGTTGGGTTCAAAACGCTGAATTTGGGTCTCTTGAAATAGCTGTTGTGGTGGCCGTTTAAAGCGAATGCTGATAACAGAGCTGTTTTGCGCCATCCGTTTTCCGGTGCGCAGGTAGAAGGGAACTCCTTTCCAACGCCAGTTATCTACATAAAGCTTAAGTGCGGCGTAAGTTTCGGTGGAGCTGTTCTTGGGTACATTGGACTCTTCCAGGTAGCTACTGACCTTTTCGCCATCAACGGTTCCGTGTGTGTACTGGGCGCGGAATGAGTGGGCGTGAGCGGCGTGCTGTGGTATTTGGCGCACTGACTTCAGCACCTTTACTTTCTCATCGCGCACTGATTCTGCATCCAGCGTGGCGGGGGGTTCCATGGCTACCAGTGTCATTAACTGCATGAGGTGGCTCTGAATCATGTCACGCATGGCACCCGCTCCGTCATAGTAGTCTGCTCGGTTTTCGATGCCTTTCGATTCTGAGTGGGTAATCTGCACATGGTCAATATAGTTGCGGTTCCAGAGTGGCTCTAACAGGATGTTGGCAAAGCGGAAGGCTAATACATTCTGTACCGTCCCTTTGCCGAGGTAGTGGTCGATGCGGTAGATTTGGCTCTCGCTGAAATCTTTGTGCATACGCTGGTCTAGCATCTGCGCGCTTTCCAGGTCATAGCCAAACGGTTTTTCGACCACAATACGCCGCCAACCACTCTCTTCACTATTCAGCCCCGCATCTGCCAGATATTGACTTACGGTGCCAAATTCAGAGGGGCGTATGGCCATATAGAAGGCGATGTTGTCGGGCAAGTCGCTATCTTCTGTGATGAGGTTTTTTAGTTGGTGGTAGGCATCCGGGTTGGTCAGATCCCCCTGGAAGTAGCGCAGGCGTTGGCAGAACTTTTCGAACACCTCTTCGTTAATGCCGCCGCGTGCTTTATTTTCGAGATAGCCTTTTACCTGTTCACGCCAGATATTGTCGTCCCATTCACGGCGGCCAATGGCGAGAATCTTCATCCCATCGGGTAGTTTCCCGGCCTCTTCCAGATGGTAGAGGGCGGGTAGCAATTTAATCTGCGAAAGGTTGCCGGTGGCACCAAAAATCACAAAAGTGCATGGTTCGATCATGATCGATCTCCTGTTAATTGGCACTCTTCATGGCGTGGCCACCAAAGGCATTTCGCATCATGGATAACATCTTGTTACCGTAGTCACCATTGCCTTGGCTGGCAAAGCGGGCGTGGATGGCGAGTGAGAGCACGGGTGCATAGATACCTTGGTCAATCGCTTCAATGCAGGTCCAGCGTCCTTCACCCGAGTCAGAGACGTAGGGGTCGATGGCGGTGAGTTTTTGATCCGCCTTGAGGAATTCGGCGGTCAGGTCCAACAGCCAACTACGCACCACGGAGCCGTGCCGCCATGACTCTGCAAGGGCTGCGAGGTCGAGGTTGAACTCTTTCTTGCTCTCCATAATGGCAAAACCCTCTGCCATCGCCTGCATCATGCCGTATTCGATGCCGTTGTGGATCATTTTGGTGTAGTGGCCTGAACCGCAAGGTCCGGCGTGAATCCAGCCATCTTTCTCGCTGGGTGCAAGTACCTTAATGATCGGCTCAATGGTGGCAAAATTCTCTTTAGAGCCACCCACCATCATGCAGTAGCCATTATCCAGCCCCCACACGCCACCCGAGGTGCCCGCATCCATGAAGCTAATGCCGTGTTCAGCCAGCAGCTGGTGACGGCGCTGGGTGTCGTGAAAGTTAGAGTTGCCACCGTCGATGACAATGTCACCTTTATTGAGTTGCGGGATCAGCTGTTGAATCATCTGCTCGGTGGGGTCACCACAAGGGAGCATGAGCCAGATAATGCGCTGCCCCTCCAGTTTGCTGATGGCATCATTGACGGATGTTGCGGGAATCACCCCCTCTTCGGCGGCCAGTTTGTTCACAATTTCTGGTGAACGGTTAAAGCCGACAACATCGATGCCGCCACGACGGAGACGGCGGGCCATATTGCCGCCCATTTTACCAAGGCCGATGAGTGCCATTTTCATGGTTGTAAATCCTTATGGTGAGTGGTTCGGGTTGAATTGCCATTATATTCGTCATGACGCTTTAATAGTTTAGGAATCTCTGATTAAGTCTGGATGAGTTTAGGCTGAGAGGAGATTGTTC